>JAZRXB010000236.1:0-12717 GCA_045600005.1 Eubacteriales bacterium
GGGCGGCGGAGGCTTTCGCCCTGAGCGAGCCGGACGCCCGCGTGATCGTCGCCGCCGACGGCTTCGGCGCGTCTCCCTATATCCACGGCGTCAACGTGCCGCTCCACCCGGACGATTCGGTCGAACTGTTCATCCGGGACACGATGGAAAGCGGCTATCATCAGAACGACCCCGCGCTCGTGCGGACGCTCTGCACCGAAAGCGTGAAGCTGACCGAAGAATTCGACTTTGACCGCACGGCGGACGGATACGCGCTCTTGAAACCGCTCGGTTCGAGCTGTCCGCGCGTCGCCGGTATCCGTGGACGGACGGGCGCGCATATCCTCGGCGCGATCGCGGCGGGAAAGCGGTTCGAGCGGCTCGAACCCGTGCGCGCCGTCCGGCTTCTGAAAGAGGACGGGAAGGTCTGCGGCGCGGTCCTGTTCGACCTTGCCGAAAAGAAGACCTTTTGCGTCGCGGCAAAGGCGGTCGTGCTGGCAAGCGGCGGCTTCGGCGGCGTCTATCCCTTTTCGACCAATTCGCCGGATATCGGCGGAGACGGCGTAGCCATGGCGTTCGAGGCGGGAGCAAAGCTCTGCGACCTCGAATTCATCCAGTTCGAGCCGACGGTCGCGGTCGCGCCGAAGGAGCTGGTCGGCAAAAGCATCATCACGACCATGCTCTACGAGGGCGCGGTCATCCGGAACGCATACGGCGAGTGCTTCATGGACGAGCAGGTCCCGAAGGACGTGCTGTCGCGCGGCATTTTCCGCGAGATCAGCGCAGGGAACGGCACAGTGAACGGCGGCGTGTATTTTGACATGACGAAGGTCGGCAAAGCGCTCTTGACGGGGAAATACGTCGACTATTACGACCGCTATGCGCGGGTCGGGATCGACGTTTCGACCGAACCGGTCGAGATCGCGCCCGGTCCGCACACGACGCTCGGCGGCGTCTGCATCAATGAACGCTGTGAAACGACGCTTGACGGACTGTTCGCCTGCGGCGAGGTCACGGGCGGTCTGCACGGCGCGAACCGGCTGGGCGGGAACGCGGGTCTGGAAACGCTCGTGTTCGGAAAGCTCGCCGGGATCCGGGCGGCGGCTTATGCGCGCTCACAGCCCGAACCGTCGCTGCCGGACGAGGCGGACGACGAGATAACAGACGGCGCGGACTTTAACGATACCGCGCTGCGCTGTGAGCTGCAGAGTGCGGCGGTCGGAGGACTCGGCGTGGTCCGGTCGGAGGAAGGCATGAAAAACGCGCTTGCCGTGACCGAACGGATCCTCTCCGAGACCGAAGGCGGCAGGTCGTTCGGCGCGGTCCGTCTGCGGCGCGATGCGCTGACGCTGAACCTCGCGCTCGGCTCGGCGCTGACACGGACGCGGAGCGTCGGCTGTCACGTGCTGGAAAACAAGCGGGAGGACGACGGTATGCGCTATACCGTCTTCACCGAAAACCACGGCGGGAAGCCTTTATATAATAAGAAGGGAATATGATGGATCTGAACGAAAAAATCAAAGCCGCAAATCTTGAAGCGGTGAAGTCGATCACCGAAGCCGACCCGTACTGGGTGGACGTACTGCCTGCCGGGAAAGCGCTGGAAAACTTTGACGAGCATACCATTCTTCATTCCGGTCCGCCTATCGAGTTTGAGCGGATGTGCGGTCTGCACCGCCGCGGCATGATCAACGGCGTGCTGTTCGAGGGCTGGGCGGACAACGAAAAGGACGCGGAGCGTCTGATCCTGACCGGTCAGGTGAAGATCGACAGCGCGTACAACTACAACACGGTCGGTTCGGGGACCGGCATCATCACGGCGTCGGTCCCGCTGCTCGTCGTCGAGGATAAGCGTACCGGACGGCGCGCGGGCGTGTTCCCCGCTGAGGGAAAATTCGGCGGCGGCTTCTGCGGCTGGGGCGTGTATTCGGAGGACATCGCGGCGAATCTGCGCTATATGCGCGACACGCTGTTCACGTCCATCCGGGCGAAGCTCGGTGAGCTCGGCGGCTTTTCGCTGAAGCCCCTCATTGCGCAGAGCCTCAACATGGGCGACGAGAACCATTCGAGCCAGTCGGCGGTCGATCTGCTGTTTCTGCGGAAGATCCTGCCGCTCGCGCTGGAATGCGATAACGCGAAGGAGCTGATCCGCTACTTCACCGACACCGGACGCTTCTTCCACAATTTCGGACAGGCGTCGTTCCGCTGCGGACTGATCTCGGCGGACGGCATCCCGTATGCGGGCATGGTCACGGCGGCGGGCGGAAACGGCGTGGAGTACGGCATCAAGGTCGCCGGACTGCCGGGCGAATGGTTCACCGCGCCTTCTCCGATGATCGAGGGGACCTACATGACCGAGGGAGCGAAGCGGGAAAATCAGCTTCCGTGGATCGGCGACAGCAGCGTCGTCGAATGCGCGGGGCTGGGCGGCATGATGTCAGCGGCAAGCCCGGTCGTCTGCTCGTGGCGCGGACAGTCGCTCGAAGACGGCATTGCTCTGACCCGACGGATGAGAAGCATCTGCATCGCCGACAATCCGAGCTATCGCATCGCCAACCTCGGCTTTGAGAATCCTCCGGCGGGCATCGACGTGCTGAAGACCGCCGAAACCGGGATCCTGCCGGTCATCGACGGCGGCATGATCGACCGCGCGGGCGGCTGGATGGGCGCGGGCTGCACCGAGATCCCGCTCGCCTGCTTCACGGCGGCTGCGAAGCGTTTCCGGGAAAAATACGGCGTTTGACCGAAATCAGGAGAAGCATCATGCAGATATTTGACTACAACGGCGAAGATTTCAGCGCCGTCATGAAATACGAGGGCTGGAAGATCGGATTTTTGCGGTACAGCGAACGCTTTTCCGCCTTTCGGGTGCTGGAGCGCCACAACCTGACCGACGAAGCGTTCGTTCTGCTCGCCGGAAGCGCGACCCTTTACGAGGACCGCACGCCGACCGTCATGGAGCCCTGCAAGGTCTACAATATCCCGAAGGGCGTCTGGCATCACATCGTCGTCAGCGAGGACGCGACCGTTCTGGTCATCGAGAACAGCAATACCTCGAAGGACAACACCGAGCGGATCCCGGTCGGGGACTGAACCCGACCGCTATTACGAATGAAAGCAGGACGCGGCTATGCTTTTCACCAAAATCGAACCCTTCGTCCGTTTTGCGGAGGAGATCAACTACACGGCGGTGCGCGAACCGTCCGTGACCTGCGACTGCCGCTTTCTCTATATCGTGGACGGGGACGGCAGCATCGCCGTCAGCGGCGTCGGCAGCCGGATCATGCCGGGACTGCTGGTCTGCTTCCAGCCGGGGACGCGGTACGAGTTCCTGACGCAGAACGGCTTCACCGCCGTGGCGGTCGATTTTGACTACACGGACGAATACAGCACACATACCGCATTTTACCCGCCGGTTCCGTTCGATGGAAAAAAGGGTAGGCAGGAACCGGCGCTCCATCCCGCCGTCCGCTTCGACGATTACGGTCTGCTGAACGAACCTCTGATGAAAGAGGGGATGTTTTTCGTCGATCCCATGCTGCGCGAGCTGTGCGGAGAATGCGGTTCGCACAGGCTGTTCAGCCGCGAAAAGGCGTCGCTGATGTTCAAAAACATCCTGCTGTCGGTCGTCCGGCACGAAACCTCCGAAAGCGGACCCTCCGCCGTCACGCGGCAGGTGCTCGAATACGTCAACGCCAACTTCGCTTCCGGGGTGTCGAACGACGACATTGCGCTCGCGTTCAATTACAACGCCTGCTACCTGAGCCGCCTGATCAAAGCCGAGACCGGCACGACGCTGCACGGGCTGATGATCCGGCGGCGGGTGGAGGAAGGGATCAAGCTGTTATTGTCGACCAATCTGTCGGTGGAAGCCATCGCGGTGCGGGTGGGCTTTTACAACGCGGCGCACTTCTCGTCCTCGTGCCGGCGCATCACCGGCTATCCGCCGGGAAAATACCGTTAAATCAAACAGAGGACGGTTTGGAACCGCGGGTTATGGATTCGCGGAAACCGTCATGGGAAAGGTTCTGAAAACAATGAGAAAAGTCATTCTGATCGGCGATTCCATACGCCAGATCGGCTATGGAAAAAAGGTGCCGGAGCTGCTCGGACCGGATTATCAGGTCTGGCAGAACCCGGACAACGACCGCTTTTCACGCTATACGCTCTGCAATCTCGAACGCGCCTTTGCCGCCATGCCCGACCCCGACGTCGTTCACTGGAACAACGGGCTGTGGGACAGCTGCGTCCACTATGCCGAGGACGGACCGCTCACGCCGCTGGACGAATATGTGAGCGATATGCTGAAAATCGCGCGTGAGCTGAAAAAGCGCACGCCGAACGTCATTTTCGCCAAGACGACGCACTGCCGTCCGGGATACAACCACCGCGGTCTGAATCCCGACCGCAACGGGATCGTCGACCTTTACAACGCCGCCATCGTGCCGCTGCTCGAAAGGGAGGGCGTCGTCATCAACGATCTGACGAGCCTTGTCGACGCGGATTTTGACGGGATGTTAAGAGAGGACAACATCCATCTGTCCGATCGCGGCATCGACGTCTGCGCGGCGCAGGTCGTGAAGATGATCAAGTCGTTTGAATAAGCGGGGACCGGCGTGCGGGAAGGCTTCCTTCCGGCGCGCCGGTCACTGTCGTTTTGCAGGTTTTCCGCGAAAACGGGAACAAATGATGTAATTTTTCGTCTGACAGAGAAACAGGACGCGAAAAAGGGAGGAATATCATGGAAAAGACGCATCTGGCTTCCGCCGCAGGCTATGTCACCCGGAGCGACGGGAAGGTACTGCTGGTTAAAAGTCCGCGGCGCGGATGGGAATATCCGGGCGGCATGATCGAGCCGGGCGAGGATATTCTTTCGGCGCTACTGCGGGAGATCTATGAGGAAAGCGGCGTGACGGCGCGTGTGACCGGCTTTGCCGGGATGAACAAGAATCTCACGACCGACGGCATCCATCTCGATTTCCGCTGCGAATACGTGTCGGGCGGGCTGCGCACGAGCGACGAGTCGACCGAGGTCGGCTGGTTCACGCCGGACGAGTGCGAGAGGATGATCACCTTCCCGATCACGAAGGTCCGCTTCGACCGGATGAGGAACGGGAAGAAGACCGGCGTTCTCTCCTATTCCCGGACGTCGGACGGCGGCTTTGAGATCCGCTCGAACGACGAGATCTGACCGAAGATCGAACACAGGTTTTCGATCTTCTCGTTTTGCGGCTTTCGCTGCTGTCCCGGCAGCGATTCTGCTTCGCAGAACCACCCGCAATTCCGATGAAAGGCGGACATCATCATGGAACTGAAAAAACGGAACTCCGCGCTCGATATCGTGCGCATCACCGCGCTGTACTGCGTGATATCGGTGCATTTTTTCCTCAACAACGGCTTTTACAGCACGACGATGGCAAGCAAACGGATGCTTCTCATGACGATCATGCGCACCGGCTTCATGGTCTGCGTGCCGATGTTCATCATGCTGACCGGGTATTTGATGAACCGCAAGAAGCTCACGCCCGGCTACTACATGGGGATCGTCAAGACCTATTCGATCTATCTGCTCGCCAGCCTTGCGTGCATTCTCTACAAGCACGTCGTATTAGACTATCACTACGTGCCGAGAACGGTGCTGTTCGGCATACTGGATTTCACCGGCGCGAACTATTCGTGGTACATCGAAATGTATATCGGACTGTTCCTGCTCATCCCCTTCCTCAATCTGATGTACAACGGACTGACCTCGAAGAAGCAGAAGCTCGTCCTGTGCGCGACGCTTCTTGTGCTGACGAGCGTTCCGAGCGTCGTCAACATCTTCAACTTCTACGTAAAGGGCTGGTGGAAGACGCCGATTCTGTCGACCGAGTACCAGTTCATCCTGCCCGACTGGTGGACGACGATCTATCCGATCACCTACTATATGCTGGGCGCCTATCTGCACGAATTCCCGCTGAAGCTGAAAAAACGCTGGAATCTCGCGCTCCTCTTCGGAAGCGTGCTGGTGTTCGGACTGTTCAACTATTACCGCAGCCGCGGCGGATACTTCAACTGGGCGAAGTACAACGACTGGTACGGTCTGCCGAACGTCGTCATGACGGTGCTTTTGTTCGCTTTCCTGTCCGAGCGGGACACGTCGCGCTTCCCGGATTTTATAAGGAAAACGCTGATGCACGTTTCGGACTGGTGCCTCGGCGCGTATCTGGTGTCGTATATCTTCGACAACCTGATCTACGCGGAGCTGAATAAGAACGTGCCGGATATGCTCGACCGGATGTATTACTATCCGCTCGTCGTTCCGTCGGTCTTCCTGCTGTCGCTCGCGCTGTCGGCGGCGCTGAACCTGATCTACCGCGCGGTCGAAGGACTGGTGCGGGAAGCGCTGCGGGCGCGGAAAACAAGGAAAATGCACCTCGAAACGGTCCCGACCATCGAGACCGAACGGCTGATCCTGCGCGCGTGGACAATGGCGGACGCGGCGGATATGTACGCCTACTCGACCGACCCGGACGTCGGACCGTCCGCCGGATGGGAGCCGCACCAGTCGATCGAAACGTCGAAGGCGATCATTTCCTGCTACATGGATTCACGGATCAGCGCCGACTGGGCGATCGTATCGAAGGAGAACGGAAAGGTCATCGGCTCGGTGGGACTGCGCCGTTCGGACCGGAAGGGCTTTGCCTACGATCTGGAGCTTGGCTACGCGCTGGCGAAGGAAGCGTGGGGGAACGGCTTTGCGACCGAAGCCGCGAGAGCGGCGGCGGCGCATGCCTTTTCACTGCCCGGCGTGAAGACGCTGCTCGCCACGCATTTCGACGGCAACGAGCGCTCGCGCCGCGTGCTTGAAAAGCTCGGCTTCGAGCCGTGCGGACGGACCGAGCTGTCGTGGCGGATGTACGACGGCACGAAGAAGTCGGAAAATATCTGCCGTCTGCCCGCGGAACGGTTTAACGCCGGTGCGTCCGAAACGCCTGCTATGGAAAAAGCGGCGGTCAGATGACGGAAAAACTCCCCGGAACCAGGCGGCTTCGGGGAGCTTTTCGATTCAGATGGGAGTGATGCTGCGGTATTCGGTCGGCGTACAGCCGCACTTGTTCTTGAAGATGCGGCAGAAGTGATAGACGCTCGAATAGCCGCATTCCTGCGCGATCTCGGTCACGGTCCGGTCGCCGCGAAGCAGAGACGCGCGCGCGGCGTTCAGTCGGAGCTGTTGGAGATACTGGATCGGCGGCATTCCGATGCTGCGGACGAACAGGCGGCGAAAGTACACCTCGCTGATGCCGCAGGATGCGGCGAGCGTTTCCACCGACAGTCCGGCGTCGGAAAAATGCGTTTCAAGCAGATCGAGCGCCGGCTTCAGGACCGGCGGGACGCCGTTGTCCGAAAAGTTCGGGAGCAGGCACAGGACCATCCGATAGAACGCCGCCATACTCTCTGCATGACTGCGCGGCGTTTCGGAGAGCTTCATTTTTTCGATCAGCCTCTCCTCGCGCAGAAAGACGGACGGGTTGTCGAGATCCAGACGTATCAGCTCGTTCCCGGTGATATCCTCGGCGCAGGAAAAATTGACGACTGCGAACAGGCCGCTTTTGATCCTCTCGATCTCATAGCTTGCGCCGCGCGGCGCAAACAGAATGTGATCGGGGTCGGAGATCAGCGTTTTTCCGTCGAAGCGGTAGAGCGTTTTTCCGCTGATCGTATAGATGAAGCCGCACCAGCGGCGGTCGACGGTGTGCATGATCTTGCCGCTCGGCGTGTACGCGGTGAAGACCTCGTGTATTTCGGTAGCCGTGAGCTTGTTGAATGGGTCCATGATCCGCCTCCGTTCTGCGATGAATCCATTATAGCATGATTCGCCGCGCAATGCAAGCGTCTGGCGGAAAAAAGAAAAAAACGCTTCTTCAAAAGTCTAAAAATCGGGTCGAAAAGGTTAAAGCAGGGTCGGAAACGATATTGCAATCTGAAAATCGGTGCAGTATAATATTTACAGTAAACTCCCGGATGGAGGATGAAAACATGTCGATTTTTCTGACGGGCGAACGTCCCGTTCTGACGGCGATGCTTCGCGCGCGCTCGACCGATGCGCTGATCGAGGAAGTGAAACTTGCGCTGGACGAGGGCTGCGAGGCGTTCGGTTTTCAGATCGAATCACTGCCGCCCGAGTATAAGAAGCCGTCCGAGTTTCGGAAGGTCCTCGCCGCGATGGGCGATAAACCGGCTTACGTGACCAATTACCGCCGCTGCAACAATCAGAAGGAGCTGACCGACGAAAGACTCGCCGAACAGTTACTGGAGCTTCTTGACTGCGGCGCCGTGCTGATCGACGTGTTCGGCGATATCTTTGACCCGGCGCCCGGCGAGATCACATGGAATGAGGCTGCCGCCGAACGGCAGAGCCGCCTGATCGAGGAGATCCACCGGCGCGGAGGAGAGGTCCTGATGTCCTCGCACGTGCTTCGCTTCGCTCCGACCGACGAGGTGACGGCGATCGCGTATGCACACAAGGCGCGCGGCGCGGATATCTCCAAGATCGTGACGAATGCCGACAACGACGCGGAGCTTGCCGAAAACTTCTCGATCACGATGAAGCTGAAACGGGAGCTCGGCATCCCGTCGCTCTTTCTCTGCAACGGTTCGGACTGTAAGCGTCACCGCCTGTATGCGCCGCCGCTCGGTTCCTGTATGTTCCTCTGCGTTCCCGGCGAGCCGTCGGCGAACAACAACCAGCCGCCGTTAAAAAAAGCCCGCGCCGTGCTGGAGCTGCTCTCGTGAGGCGTCCCCCGTTTTCCGAAATTCTTTCCCAGCATCAGAAGATTCCTGCGTTACCCATGCGTTTCCCGTTTTTATGACCGCGGCTTTCACGAAGCGAAAGCTGCAAAACGTTTGCGCTCCCCGAAATTTTTGAATTTTGAATGATGAGAGGCTGTTATGATGAAACGTACTGCTGCGCTTTTCCTTCTCGCCGCCATGTTAGGAGCGAATCTCGCGTCCTGTGGTGGAACATCGCCTTCCGGCTCCGACACGAGCGATCCGTCCGGCGCTGTGACGGCGGCTCCCGTTGCCGAAACGTCGATCTACGACACGCTGCCGAAGATGGACCTTAACGGTATGGAGATCCGGATCTTCGGCTACCGCGCGTCCCACTCCTATAACGACGCGGAATTCTACACTGCCGAGCAGACCGGCGAGGTCATCGACGACGCGCTTTATCTGCGTAATATCGAGACCGAACAGCATCTGAACATCAAGATCACTTACAACACGCCCGACGACGAGAACGCCGCGACGACCAATTTCACGAACAGCGTTATGGCGGGCGACGATATGTGCGATCTGTTTATCCACAAGTGCGGACGCTTCAATACGCATCTGGCTTCGGGTACGCTGATGCCGTGGAACGACATCAAGGGCGTCGACCTTGACCGCCCGTGGTTCATTCAGGACGCGAACGAGACCATCCGTGTCGGCGGAATGCAGTACGGTCTGTTCAGCGACGCGAACGCGACCAATATCACGATGGTCTGGACGACCGTCTTCAACAAGCGCCTTGCCAACGAGTGGAAAATCGAAGACCCCTACAAGATCGTTGACGAGGGAAAGTGGACGATGGACAAGCTCATCAGCCTGACCAAGGACGTTTACGTCGACGTCAACGGCAACAACGAAAAGGACCGTGAGGACACCTACGGCTATTACACCGACAACGGGGCGACCATCGACGCCTTCATGGTCGCGCACGATATCGGCGCGGTCAAGAAGGACGCGGACGATTTCCTGCAGGTCGACTTCTACTCCGAGCGCGTCGTCAAGTCCTTTGAGAAGATCTACGAGCTGTACTGGGACAATCCCGGCACGTTCGTCGACCAGACCGAACCGTATGTCTACCGCATCAACTTTGCGAACGGTCAGGGTCTGTTCTCCCCGATGCTCTTCAACTATCTGATCGGCACCGACCTGCGCTCGATGGCGGACGATTACGGCGTACTGCCTTACCCGAAGCTCGACGAGGATCAGGATTATCACACCTATCTGCTCGCCCGCTGCGGCATCTACATGCTCCCGATCACGCTGACCGAGCAGAAGAAGGACGTCATCGGCTACGTCGTCGACGTGCTGAGCGGATACAGCTACAAGTACCTCCGTCCGGCGATCTATGACGTATCCCTGACCGAAAAGGGTGTGCGCGACGAGGATTCCGTCCGTATGCTCGAGCTGATGATGGATACCAGAACCTACGACTTCTCGTCGTTCCTTGAAAAAGGCGGTCAGTTCGCTTTCTGCCCGGCTACCTGCTACCGCAATCAGCTGGCGAAGAAGGACATGAACATCACGTCCTACTACGATTCCAAGAAGGTCGCCGCGCAGGAATATCTTGACACGCTGAATCAGGCGGTCAAAGACGCGATCAAGTAAAATCATCTGCCGGCTTATCCGAACAGCAAAACCGGGGACGTCCGTCAGGACGTCCCCGGTTTTGCCCTGACAGCCGTTCCGTGCGGCAGACGGAACGCGCGGATCACTCAATGAAAGGACGAAGATCACCATGAAACTGAATACAAAGCGCACGGTCCTGATCGGTTTTGCCTTCATGTCCATTCTGGCATTCTGGCAGTTCTACGATCAGGTCATCCCCTATCTTCTGGAAAATGTCTTCGGACTCGGCACCTTTGCCGCCAACGCCATCATGTCGATCGACAATGTGCTGGCGATTTTCATGCTTCCGCTGTTCGGCGTGCTGTCCGACCGGACAAAGACGCCGCTCGGCAAACGCACGCCCTATATCCTGATCGGAACGGTCCTTGCCGTGATCCTGCTGACAGCGCTGGCGTTTCTGCAGGATGCGCGGAATTTCCCCGGCTTTTTCATCTGCCTTGTCGCGCTGCTCGTCGTGATGGCGACCTATCGCACCCCCGCCGTCGCCTATATGCCCGACGTCACGCCGAAGCCGCTTCGCAGCAAAGCGAACGCGATCATCAATCTCGTCGGCTACCTCGGCGGCATTTTCGCAACGGTCGTGATGATGTTCATGTTGAAAAGCGGCAAAGCGGAGGACGGCTCCACCGTCTATTCGGACGAACAGTCCTTCGTGCCGGTCTTTCTGGTGATCGCCGCGTTCATGCTGGTCTGTGTGCTGGTCATGGTCTTTACGGTGAATGAGAACCGTGCGGTCGCTTCGTCCGGTGTGACGGACGAAGCAGACGATCCGGCAGAGGAAAATGCGCCGGAGCGCGGCGGACGGCTCCCCAAGCCGGTTTTCCGCAGTCTGGTGCTGATCCTGACGTCGGTTTTCCTGTGGTTTACCGCGTACAATGCCGTGACGACCGCCTTTTCGCGCTACTGCGTCAACGTCTGGGGCGCAGATCTCGGCACGTCGTCCGGCTATCTGCTCACGGCGACGGTCGCCGCGATCCTCGCCTTTGTCCCGCTCGGTCTGATCTCGGGACGGATCGGACGGAAGAAGACCGTTCTGGCGGGCGTCGCGCTGATGACGGTCTGCTATGCGGCGGCGTTCTTCATCCGTACGCAGTCGCCGGTGATGTTCGTGCTGTTCGGACTGGTCGGCATCGGATGGGCGGCGATCAACGTCAACTCCTTCCCGATGGTCGTGGAAATGTGCAGCGGCTCGGACGTGGGACGCTACACCGGCTTCTATTACACCTTCTCAATGGCGGCGCAGATCGCAACGCCGCTCCTGTCCGGCTTCCTCATCGACCGGATGGGCTTCGGCTACACGCTGCTGTTCCCCTACGCGGTCTTTTTCTCGGCGCTTGCCTTTGTGACGATGCTGTTCGTGAAGCACGGCGACTCAAAGCCGGAACCGAAGAAATCGCTCCTTGAGCATTTCGACGACCCTGACTGAGCGGAGGCGGCGGAATGTGGTTCCTTCTTCTGATCCCCCTCGTCTGCGGGCTGTATCTGTTCTGTCTGTTTCCCGCGGTGCGGAAGCATCCCGACCGTGCGCTGCTGGAAGGAAAGCTCATCGCGCACCGCGGGCTTCACGACACGAAAGTACCTGAAAATTCTCTCGCCGCGTTCCGCGCCGCGGTCAGGGAAGGCTTTCCGATCGAGACCGATCTTCATATCACGGCGGACGGCGAGGTCGTCGTCTTCCACGACGACAGCCTTGCACGGATGTGCGGGATAGACCGTGCGCCGGAGGAGCTGACGCTCGCCAAGCTGAAAGAACTGCGTCTTGCCGGGACGGACGAGCGGATCCCGACGCTCGCCGAGGTCCTTGCCGAGGTGGACGGAAGGGTCCCGCTGCTCATCGAGTTCAAATGCGTGACCCGTCCGGTCTGCGAACGGCTCTGCCCGGCGGCGGACGCGGTCCTGTCCAGCTATCGCGGCGCGTATCTTGTCCAGTCGTTCTATCCGTTCGTTCTGAGCTGGTATCGGAAGAACCGTCCCGACGTCTGCCGCGGACAGCTGGCGGCGGCGCTTCGGGGAGAAGGGATCGCGCGGCGGCTGCTCGGCGCGATGGCATTTGATTTCATTGCCCGCCCGGATTTCGTTTCCTACGATCATACTGCGGCGAAGGCGTTCGGCTTCCGGCTGTGCGTAAAGCTCGGCGCGATGCCGGTCGGCTGGACGTTCCGCTCGGACGATGAGATCGAACAAGACCGGGATGATTTCGCGGCATACATTTTCGAGGGCTTTCTGCCCGCGCGGAAATGATGAAATATCTGCACTGAATGAAGTTTCAACGGCATAAAGGGACGTCGGCGCACAGCGCCG
>JAZRXB010000237.1:0-4995 GCA_045600005.1 Eubacteriales bacterium
GTTGTTCTGTCCGGCGACGAGGAAGGAATCCTTACTCTGCACGAGCAGCGCGCTGCCGCCCGTTCCGACGAAGACCTGACCGATCTTCCGCTCGCGCAGGTTGATGCGGGTCACGGTGTCCTGCGTCAGGATGAAGACGTATTCGCCCGTTTCGTCCGCCGTCACGTCGGCGAGCTTTCCGTCAAGGCTGCCCTCGCAGACGAGCGTTCCGTCCGCCGCGTCGTAAATGCGCACGGCGTGCATATTGCCGATGATGCCGCTGTCGCAGACGGCGGTGAAATACTTTCCCGCCGCGCAGGCTTTTTCGAGCGTCCACGGGATCGGAGCCTCGCGTTTCAGGATCATGTTCCCGTCGAAGAACAGGAAATTTTCGTCCGTTGCGACGACGTAGCCCGAATCGGTCCCGAACAGTCTGTAACCGATGCCGTCGACCTCGGTCCTGACGCGCTCGGTGTCCTTTCCCGGCTCGATGAGGTCAAGCTCGGTGATATACGCGCCGTCGCGCGTCGTGACCGACATGACCGCAAGCTCCGAGCCGTCGGCTTTCAGCTCGATCCCGGTCAGGTATTTGTCCTTGAGTACGCGCGAGATCAGCTTGAAGTCCGAATCGTACAGGTAAACGGCGGTCCGGTATTCGCGCGTCGAGGCGGCGATGGCGAACGAGCCGTCGTCGGCGATGCAGCCGTCCGTGATCTCGTAGTCCATCGTCTCGGAGTAGAGCTTCGAGAAGGTGTTGAAAACGCTGAACGCGTTGCCGCCGAGGTCGTAGCACAAAACGAAGCGTTCGCTCGTTTCAAGCACCGGCCACGTATAGCGAAGCGGTTCGGTCATGATGATGTTGCCGTGCGAATCGTAGAGCAGATAGCCGTCCGGCGAAAGGTACACCATATCGCCGATGAACAGCGATAGGCGCATACGGTCGCTCGACGCATAGTCGATGCGCGGCGCGGTGATCGCGGTCTCGGCGTTGCTGAAACTGAAATATTTCATTAAATACTGGAAGTTTTCCAGTGTGATCTCCTGCCGGTTGAAGGCGAAGGTAACGAGCAGGAACGCGGCGAGGAGCGCCACCGTGATGAGCTTGGCGGCGCGGAAACGCTTCGCGGCGCGCTCGAAATAGCGGCTGGTCTTCGGCGTTCCGGCTTTCCCCGGCGGTCTGCGGGAAGGGATGACGGTCAATTTGTTTACCTCGCTTGGTGAGTCCGATACTGACCCATTTTGGAATACTATATTATAGCACATAATTGTGAATGGAGAAGGTTCTTCTTTGTGACTTGTATGTGAACGGTATGTTAAAGTCTTCCGAAGAACGCCCGAAAAACAAAAAAGTAACATTTTCCATACAGACAAAACGGACGGGATATGATATAATAATGATGATTATAAAACTTCGTTTTACAATCATCGCTCGCGCTTATCGTGGCTGACAAAGTTTATTTTGTCATCTATCCCCATATCGGCGCGAGGGCTTGCCCCGGCTCGCCTTAGAGGTGTTTTCATGTCGGCAGAGCCGACATAAAAACGGATTTTATTATAACGTTCATTGCCTTGAAACATTTTCAATCGGCTGTACGCCATCATGATAAAACTGAATCATCGCGTCCGGGCTTTTCCGGACAGAGGGAGAGATCGCATGAAAACTCTGCTCGCCGTTGACGGCAACAGCATCCTGAACCGCGCGTTTTTCGGCATCCGTCCGCTGACCAACGCCGCCGGGCTTTATACGCACGCCGTCTGGGGCTTCCTTAACATCATCGCCAGAGCCGTCGAGGACGTGTCGCCCGACGCGGTCGCCGCCGCGTTCGATCTGCGCGCGCCGACCTTCCGCCACAGGGCGTTCGACGGCTACAAGGCGGGGCGGCACGCCATGCCCGACGAGCTTGCCGTCCAGCTTCCGTGGGCGAAAAAGGTCTCGGAGGCGATGGGCTGGACCGTGCTGTCGCGCGAAGGCTTCGAGGCGGACGATATTCTCGGCACCCTCTCGGCGCTCTGCGAAAAGGAGGAGGAGTGGCGCTGCTTCGTTCTGACCGGCGACCGCGACTCCCTTCAGCTCATCTCGGACAGAACGACCGTCCTGCTCGCCGGAAACGCCGAGACCGCACGCTTCGACCGCGAAAGGTTCCGCTCGGTCTACGGGGTCGACCCGTCGCAGTTCGTCGACGTGAAGGCGCTGATGGGCGACTCGTCGGACAACATCCCCGGCGTCGCGGGCATCGGCGAAAAGACGGCGCTCAAGCTCATCTCGGCTTACGGCTCGCTCGAAAACGTGTTTGCGAACCGCGAGGACCCCGCCGTCGCTAAGGGCGTGCGCGCGAAGCTCGCCGCCGGCGAGGAGAGCGCGAAGCTGTCGCAGTTCCTCGCCCGCATCGTGCGGGACGTGCCGCTCGACCTGACGCCCGGCGCGCTCGTCACGGACGGCATTCGGAAGGACGAGCTTCTGCCGATCTTCCGCGAGCTTGAATTCACGTCGCTGATCAAAAAATACCGGCTCGAAGAAGCCGAAGAATCTCCCGTATGCGAGGTGCGGACGCTCGCCGGAGCGGAAGAGCTTGAAAAAGCGCTCGAGGGCGCGCCGCGCACGGCTGTTCTGTACGAAAACGGCGTCTTGCGCGCGTCGGTCGGAGCGGGCGAGCTTTCCGCGCCCGTGACGACGGACGAGCTGACCGGACTTCTCCTGAAGCTGCGCGCGGCGGGCGTCGGGCTGATCGTTTTCGACTCCAAGGCGCTGTGGACGGCGCTCGACGGACTGCCGGACGATTTCGCCTTCTCGTTCGACTGCACGCTCGCGGCTTACGTGCTTGACCCGTCGGAGGGCAAATACACGCCCGACCGGCTGAAGATCCGCTATCTGAACCTCTCCGGCGGGATCGCGGCGGGCGATCTGCTCGCGCTCGCCGACGTGATGGAGCCGCTTCTCGAGGAACGCGGGCAGATGAAGCTGCTCACCGATGTGGAACAGCCGCTGGCTGGCGTTCTGGCGCGGATGGAGCGCGAGGGCTTCCGCGTCGACACGGCGGGGCTGGCGGATTTCTCCGAAACGCTCGAGGCCGACGCGAAAAAGCTCGAGGAAGCCGTCTTCTGCGAAGCCGGGATGGAGTTCAACATCAACTCCCCGAAGCAGCTCGGCGACGTGCTGTTCGACAGGCTGATGCTCCCGCACGGAAAGAAGACGAAGACCGGCTACTCGACGAACGCCGAGATCCTCGAAAAGCTCGCGCCGTACTATCCGATCGTGCAGGATATTTTAAGCTGGCGCCAGCTCACCAAGCTCCGCTCGACCTACTGCGAGGGGCTGGTCCGCGCGGCGGACGGGAACGGGCGCGTCCATTCGAGCTTCAATCAGACGATCACGGCGACCGGGCGGCTCTCATCGACCGAGCCGAATTTACAGAACATCCCCGTGCGCACCGAGCTGGGGCGGGAGCTTCGCCGCTTCTTCCTGCCGTCGGGCGAGGGAAGGGTGCTGGTCGACGCGGACTATTCGCAGATCGAGCTGCGGCTTCTCGCCGCGATCTCGGGCGACGAGACGATGATCGAAGCGTTCCGGAACGGCGTCGACATCCACACCGTCACCGCGTCGCAGGTCTTCGGACTTCCGGTCGAGCTTGTCACGTCCGACCTGCGCAAAAAGGCGAAGGCGGTCAATTTCGGCATCGTCTACGGCATCAGCGACTTTTCGCTGTCGCAGGACATCGGCGTGTCGAAGCGCGAGGCGGCGGATTACATCAGCGCCTATCTCGCCCGCTATCCGAAGGTCTCGGCGTACCTCACCGACGTGGTGGAAAGGGCGAAGACCGACGGCTACGTCACGACGCAGCTCGGCCGCCGCCGCTACATCCCGGAGCTGACCTCCGGCAAGCGGACGCTCGAACAGTTCGGCGAGCGCGTCGCCATGAACAGCCCGACCCAGGGCGCCGCCGCCGACATCATCAAGATCGCGATGGTCAACGTCGAAGCCGCGCTGAAAAAGAGCGGGCTTGACGCGAAGCTGATCTTACAGGTCCACGACGAGCTGATCGTCGACGCGGCGGAAAAGGACGCGGAAGCCGTCCGTTCGCTTCTCGCGCACGAGATGGAAAACGCCGTCGAATGCGCCGTCCCGCTGACCGTTTCGACCGCCGTCGGCGCGACGTGGTTCGACTGCAAGGATTGACAAAACGCGCCGGATGTGCTATAATATATGTTCACAAACTCATTCACGACAGAGGAGTCCGCATGATCATTCTCGGCATTGACCCCGGCATCGCCATCGTCGGCTACGGCGTGGTGGAATTCAAGAACTCGCATTTCGTCACGCTTGCGCACGGCTCCATCCAGACCCCGGCGCACACCGAGGTCGAAGCGCGGCTCGAATCGATCTACAACGAGCTGCACGACCTCATCACGATGTACCACCCGTCCGAAATGGCGATCGAGGAGCTGTTCTTCGGCGCGAACCACACGACGATGGTCCCGGTCGCCGAAGCGCGCGGCGTGATCCTGCTCTGTGCGCGTCAGCACGGGCTGAACATCGCCGAATACACGCCCGGACAGGTCAAGCAGTCGGTCGTCGGCTACGGAAGCGCGGACAAGAAGCAGGTCATGAAAATGGTCGGTCTTCTGCTTCGGCTCACCGAAACGCCGAAGCTCGACGACACCTGCGACGCGCTCGCCATCGCCGTCTGCCACGCCAACTGCACCGGCTCGCGGGTGAAAAATTACTTCAACCAAAGCACCTACAACGACATTCAGGCGCTCAAAAAGCCACATTAACGAGAGGGAATTACCATGTATTACCATCTTCACGGAGAATTATGCCTGACCGAAGGGCATACGGCGGTCGTCGACTGCGGCGGCGTCGGATACAAGCTCACCGTTTCGACCACGACTCTCGCCGCCGTCGCGCCCCGTCTCGGCGAGGAGGTCATGCTTTACACGCATCTCTCGGTCCCCGAGGACGCGACGGAGCTGTACGGCTTCGCCACGGTCGCCGAGGGCTCGGCGGTCGAGGATCTG
>JAZRXB010000238.1:0-16569 GCA_045600005.1 Eubacteriales bacterium
AACTTCGTTTTACAATCGTTACTCGCGCTTATCGCCGCTGACAAAATTTATTTTGTCAGCTATCCCCATATCGGCGCGAGGGCTCGCCTTAGAGGTGTTATAATGTCGGCGGAGCCGACATAAAAACGGATTTTATTATAACATTTGTCATCTCAAAGCATTAAACAATCGGCTATCCGGGTTTTTTGAGGGCGTTTTGGACATTTGCTGATTTTTGAAAATTATTTGCAGAATTTTGTATTGAAAACAAACCTTTTCCTTGCTATAATTTATACAGGTTCAACATACTGCTGAATCTCAACTCACAATACTGATTTAAGGAGAAAACATCATGAAGTTTACCGATCTGACAAAACGTGTTCTTTCTCTCACAGCAGCGGCTCTGATGACCGCAGCGCTCGCTACCTCCGTCTCGGCAGCTCCCGGCAAGCAGAACCTCGGCACGGTCGCCAAGGTCGAAGCAAGCGCAGTCAAGGTCGACGGCAAAAAGGAAGCCATCTACGACAAGGGTCTGAAAACGAAGACCGCCGTCAACAGCAAAAACGAAGCCATCACCGCTGACGCATGGGTCCTGTGGACCGACGACTACGTATACTTCTACGCAGAGGTCAAGGACGCTACCCTGACCGATATCTCCGCAGCTGAAAAGAAGACCTCTCCGTGGAACGCCGATTCGATCGAAGCCTTCATCGACGACGACAACGACGGCAAGAACTACGGTATGCAGTACCGCGTTGACTTCACCGGCTACGGCACGTGGAAGGATCGCAACGCGAACAAGAACTACTACACTGTCGACGTTCTCGGCACCGATTTCCAGTATGCGGCAGTCAAGTCCTCCACCGGCTACACCGCTGAAATGAGACTCCCGCTCAAGGGCGCGAAGGTCGGTCAGCAGATCGGCTTCAACATTCAGGTCAACGGCATTTCCTCCACCTCCTACCTCGTTTCCGACGGCTGGAACACTCCTGAATATCCCTACTTCGTCCTCGGCGACCTCGTAAAGGAAGAAAAGCCCGCAGCAGCAGCCACCACCACTGCCGCCGCTCCGAAGACCGCTGATATGACTTCCGTTCTCGCCCTCGCATCCGTTCTGATGTCCGGCGCGGCAGTCGTTGGTCTCAAGAGAAAGAAATAATCGTCCAAGCGATCACGAAACCGTTAGGGACCGCGCCCGCGCGCGGTCCCTTTTTCTGTCCGCCGCACAGGGGATTCACGGGCGAAAATGCATATCTGGGTGAATAAACGAATACCGATCTGCCAATCCTGCGCACTCTCTTGCCGTGTTCTCCGCAGAACGATGAAAGACGTCCGCGCAAACTTTCACATTGCGCCTCCATTGGGCGTTCCGGGGCTGAAATTCTGCATAGTCCGTCCGAAAAAAATTTATTTTTTTGCGGGAAGGTATTGCAAATTCGGAAAACATAGAGTATAATAATAATTGTAAATATTTTTGAATTCATTTCAGGAGGATATCATGAAAAAGAGAATCGTCACTCTCATTTCTCTCGCGCTCGTTCTCGTCATGGGTCTCTGCGCCTGCGGCGGTTCCAAGCTGACCATGGGTACCGGCGGCACCAGCGGAACCTACTATGCATTCGGCGGCGTTCTGAGCCAGTACATCAAGAACAAAGCCGGCATCGACTGCGTGGCAGTCTCCACCGACGGCTCCAAGGCCAACATCCAGGGCATTGACTCCGGCGACTACCAGCTCGGCACGGTCCAGTCCGACGTCATGGCTTACGCATGGCAGGGCACCAGCACGTTCGCTGAGGACGGCAAGGTCGACAGCTTCCGCGTCATCGGCGGTCTTTATGCAGAGTGCGTCCAGCTCGTCACGATGGACAAGAACATCAAGAGCGTCGCCGACCTCAAGGGCAAGGCCGTTTCCATCGGCGCTCCCGGCTCCGGCGTTTACTTCAATGCCATCGACGTTCTCTCCGCAGCAGGACTTACCGAAAACGACATCAAGGCACAGTACCTGAGCTTCGCGGACAGTGCAGAAGGTCTGAAGGACGGCAAGATCGACGCGGCGTTCATCGTCGCCGGTCCTCCTACGCCCGCTATCACCGAGCTGACCACCTCCACGAACGCTTACCTCGTTCCGATCGACGGCGCCATCGCGCAGAAGATCATGACGAACTGCCCGTACTACACGGCTTACACCATTCCCGCCAACTCCTACAACGGTCAGTCCAAGGACGTCGTGACCATCGCGGTCAAGGCTACCCTGATCGTTTCCGCAGACGCTGCGGAAGATACCGTTTACGGCATCTGCCAGGCGATCTGGGATAACGCGGACGCCATCGCAGCCGAGAACGGCAAGGGCGCAGAGCTTTCGATCGAAAACGCGACCGAAGGTATGACCGCTCCGTTCCACAAGGGTGCTGCCAAGTACTTCGCTGAAAAGGGCGTTACCGTCGAAGCGCAGTAACCTTTCACCGCTTTGAACCTTTCGCGGCACAGCTTTGCTGCGCTGCCCGGAGAAGGGGAGCCGCCGGATAAGCGGCTCCCCTCGCTTTGATTATGATGACGATCCGGTCAGGGACCGGATCGTCGTGTAAACATTCCCCGGCTGTCAAACCGGAATCCAAAAGGCTGAAAGGAGCATCCCATGTCAAAGGATAAAACGTCCGACGCGGAAAAAATGATCGCCGCCGGAACGTCCGACGCTGCGGGGGCGTCCAGCGAAGAGCTGGTCGACGCCGTGATGAAAAAATTCGACCGTGAGTCCAACACGAGGATCTGGGAAGGCGTCCCGAAAATCATCGTGACCGTCCTGCTCGCGTGCTTCTCGCTTTTCTGTATATATGTCACGCTGTTCGCCACGTTTCTTGAAGAGATCCGTCTGGCGTCCTTCGTCGGCTGCATCGTTCCGCTCGGTTATCTGATCTTCCCGGCGAAAAAGGGCGTCCAGAAGGTCAATTATATGCCGTGGTATGATATCGTACTGATGGTACTCGGCACCGGCGCTTACCTTTATTACACCTTCAACGCAAAAAGCATCATCCAGCAGGGCGCGAAGTTTGCGACCTACCAGATCATCATCGGTCTTGTCGGCATCATCGCGCTTGCCGAAGTCTGCCGCCGCAGCGTCGGTCTGCCGATCCTGATCGTCGCGGGCTGCTTTATCGTCTACGCGCTGACCTTCGGTCTGAACAATTCGACCTTCATGGGACGTCTGAACTACCTCGTGCGCGCGCTGTTCTACTCGAAGGAGGGTATCCTCTCCACGCCGATCAACACCTGCTCGAAGTTCATCGTCGTCTTCATTATATTCGGCGCGTTCCTTGAACGCACCGGAATCTCCGATTTCTTCATCAAGGCGGCCAATGTTGTCGTCGGCGGTTTCTCCGGCGGTCCCGCCAAGGTCGCCGTCGTCGCCAGCGCGCTGCTCGGCATGGTCTCCGGCTCCTCGGTCGCCAACACGGTCGGCAGCGGTTCCGCGACGATCCCGCTGATGAAGCGCACCGGCTACAAGCCCGAATTCGCCGCCGCAACCGAAGCAGCCGCTTCCACCGGCGGTCAGATCATGCCGCCGATCATGGGCGCGGCCGCATTCCTGATGGCGGACTACGTAGGCGTGCCGTATAATAAGATCATCGTCATCGCCATTCTGCCCGCTATTCTGTACTTCACCGGCATTTTCATCTCGGTGCATCTCGAAGCGAAAAAACTCGGACTGCGCGGTCTGTCGCGCGACGAACTGCCGAAGCTCAGCGAACTTGCCAAGAAGCTCTATCTGCTCTTCCCGATGGTTCTGCTCATCGTCCTCGTCAGCACCAATCTGAGAACCATTCAGACCTCCGCTGCCATTTCGATCGTCGCCTGCCTGTTTGTCGGTCTCATCAATAAGGAGAACCGCATCACGCCGAAGCGGATCCTCGAAGCGCTCGCGGCCGGTGGTCAGGGTACGATCTCGGTCGCAGCCGCCTGCGGCATCGCGGGCATCATCGCCGGAACGATCACGATGACCGGTCTTGCGAACGTCATCATCAACGGCATCGTCGCGCTCGCAGGCAGTCAGACGATCATCGCGCTGTTCTTGACCATGCTCTGCTGCATCGTTCTCGGCATGGGCGTTCCGACCACCGCGAACTACTGCATCATGGCTGCGACCTGCGCGCCGATCCTGATCCGTATGGGCGTTCCGACCATCGCCGCACACTTCTTCGTCTTCTACTTCGGCATCGTCGCCGACCTCACGCCGCCTGTCGCGCTGGCTGCCTACGCGGGAGCCGCGATCGCACAGTCGAACCCGATGAAGACCGCGCTGACCGCGACCAAGCTCGCCATCGCCGCGTTCATCATCCCGTATGTGTTCGCGCTGAATCCGATCATGCTGTTCATCGGCGTGGAAAACCCGCTTCAGGTCGTGCTGATCATCGTCACGTCGCTCGTCGGCATCTTCGGCGTCGCCGCGGCGCTGGAAGGCTTCATTCTGACGAAGATGAACCCCATCGAGCGCGTTCTGATCGCCGCGGGCGGTCTGCTGCTCATCGACCCGAACACGATCACCGACGTCATCGGCATCCTGCTCGTCGTCGTCATCATCGTCTGGCAGATCGTAAAAGGCAAAAAGAAAACGGCGTCCGCCGCCTGAAAACGCCTTCAAAAAACGTCCTGCATACGCAGGACGTTTTTTCATGATTCTTTCGGATTCAGCTTTGCGTACAGCACCACATCGACGAACTTTTCAAGGTTGACCGACCACGTTCGCGCGCGCCGCACGCCCTCCTTCTCGAAGCCGCATTTCTCGGCGACCCGTCCGGACGCGGGATTGTCCGCCGCGTGTTCGATCTCGATCCGATGAAATCCGGTCTCGAAGAGATACGCGCAGACCGCTCCCACCGCTTCGGTCATCAGCCCTTTTCCCTGCCATGCCGTGCCGAGCGCGTAGCCGAGCGAACACCATCCGCTCCGGCTGGCGAACGCTTCGACCGACACGCTGCCGATCACCCTGCCGTCAAGCTCGATCGCCCAGTTGTAGCAGTTGTCGTCCTCATAGCCCTCGCACCACGCATCGACCATTTCCTGTGTTTCGGACAGCTCGGTCTGTGTCTGCCACGTCAGCCAGCGCGTGACGCGCCCGTCGCCTGCCCAGTTCGCCAGCACGTCCGGCGCGTCGTCCTGAGTAAAACGGCGCAGGAGCAGCCGTTCCGTCTGAATGGGCAGCGTACCGCGGTGCTTCACCGGTTCCCGCTGTTTCATCAACATCCCTCTTTTCTCACGGATCATCTGATATTATCTCCATTATAACAGACTTCGCGCCCGCAGTCAAGCCCCGCCGCAGGCTCCGCATGACAAAAACGTCCGCCTTTCACGGGTGTTCATAAGAAGTGAACTGAGAATTTTGATCATGGCATCTGTCAGACGGGGCTGGGCAGCGAAACAACGGGTATTCGGTGAAAGCCGTTACCCCCATTTTTTGTCCTGTTTTACAGCCTGCCGAAGGAGCTTTCAGACAAGACCGCCGGTGCCGTCCATAAGCGATTAACCGGCACCTGCGAGGAGACCATGTGACAGAAGTATTCGGACAAGTAAACAGGCGCAGAAGCGGCGGGAGAAGGCGCGGAGATCTGCAAGGGGGAAAATGACGTCGTCGAGAGGTTGAAGTGAGGTGGAATTGTTCATATTTGTATGGTATAATATAAATATTAACAGAAATTTCGATCCGTATTTTGAAGGGGAGATCTTGGGAGACGTTATGGATTACACGATAAAAACTGTTTATCGACCGGATGATCTGAACGGCTTATACAACGCTTTTCTTTTCATAAAAAAGCCCGTGAAAATTGCAGCAAAGATCCTGAGCATAATAGGCGCCGTCCTTGCCTTTGTCTTTTGGGGCTTGGCAGCACTTGACCTGATTGGCGCCGTGATCAGCAGTATCAAGACCAAAAACATACAGGTATTACTTACATCTTTACCGCTGACGCTGTTTTTTCTGCTGTTTGGACTCTGGTTATACGCATCAGGCCATCGCGGATTCAGAAACAGATCGGCGTGGAAATCCTATCCATTCAAAAATGTTGAACTCGTATACAGGTTTTATTCGGACAGATATACCGTCAGTCAGCCTTCGTCGGAAACGACAAATGAATACACCCTGATCATTCGGATCGTTGAAGATGAAGACAGATTCTATTTGTTTACATCACCGCAGACAGCGCATATCCTGCCGAAACGGGATCTTTACGGAAAGATTGATGAGTTTCGCGCCGATATTGCAAAAGCAGCCGGTCTGACGATAGAGGAACTTCATGTGAGATAATGGCAGGATATATTGTCTGCATTGTCAGCAAGACCGAAGGATACGTCTGAAAGAGGTGGAGCGATGAAAGCATATTTTAAGATACTTTTTATCACAGCGGCGTTTCAAATCGGAGGTTTCATCGTATCACGATTTGCCGATAAGATGATCAACGGCGAAGCATATGGGAATATATGGCTTGCCGGAACGGTCATAGGGTCATTGCTGTCAGTGATGATAAGCGTTATTCTGGCTTTCAAATGGGTAAAGACAGTGAAAGGAAAGCTTGTCTGCATTTTCCTTATGCCCACGAACTATACATTGCTTTTACTGTGGTCAGCTTACCTGTTGGTAATAAATACGCTTCTTGATATACTCAGCGGATTGCGCTTCATCGGATGATAAAATGGAGCTTTTCGCTGAGACGTCAAAATGACATCGAGCGGAAGACAGTATCCGCTGCCATGTTCAGTTAAGTCAAGAGCTGCTGCAGAGGCGCTTTTCATGAAAAGATCGGTCATGCTGCCGGTTCTCTTTATCCTTATAGCCGTATTGTCAGGCTGCCGGATCATTGTGGTGGAAGATCATTACTCACTGGACTCCATACCCGGGGAGATTACGTGCGAATACCGGGTTGGCAGGAACGCAATGTATTCAGAAGATCATGTGGACACAGACGTAGGCTTCGATAAGGAAATGTTCCTCAAACTGTTTCATGAGTATAACCAATATGACCCGAACAAAATCATGAACAAACCCGGACAGTGTGACCTGAAAATCAATGCAGACGAGCAGCCGGATGAATGGCTGGCGGTTCAGGAATCCGAATTCAATGTCAAGGCAGTTTTCGGAGACGATTACAGAAGCGTATCCATTTACCGGTATGAGGATAAACTATACTATTTCGTGCTCTGCATGGGCGGAGGAGCCGAGCCGGAAATGCAAGGGGAGTATTATATGGAGCTGTCGGAGGAAATGAGCGGCTACTGGCGGACGATCATTGAAGCGGTAGAAAGCTCACTTTAACAGGGTGATGATGCTTATGCTATTGAACAGAGAATATCAGTCCGCTCATCCGACAGTATGAGCGTTATCTTAGTACACAGGTTACATGGTCAGTACCGCATCTGTCCAACCGGATGAACGGATGAAAGAGGAAACGGCATGACCGAAGTCATGCCGTTTCTGCAAAAACATGATATTACGTACTTACGTCCCCGAGCATCACGCGGGGACTTTTCTAATTTTTCCTGCTCTTTCCGAGATAGGCTTCCCGGACCGATTCGTCGGCGAGAAGCTCTGCTCCCGTTCCCTGCATGGCGATCCGACCGGTCTCCAGCACGTAAGCCTCGTCTGCGGTCTGGAGCGCCATGTTCGCGTTCTGCTCGATCAGCAGGACCGTGATGCCCGCTTCGTTGATCGTGCGGATGATCTTAAAAATGCTCTGCACCACCAGCGGCGCAGATGCTTTGCGATCAGAACGTTATCGAATACCGTCATGCCGCGGAACAGGCGGATATTCTGGAAGGTGCGCGCCATGCCGAGCTTCGTGATCTGGTCGGGCGTATGCGACGCCTGTTTGGTGTATTTGCCGTTGTTCTCACCGGCGTAGATCGAGGAAGCAGACGCGGAAGTAGAAATCGTTGCCTGCCGTGACCTGCGGATTCGTGCAGGAGCAGCCGACTGCGTGAACGCCCGCGTCAGCGAAGGTCGCGCCGGCCGCGATCGAAACGCCGGAGCCATAGGAGCCGCAGACAGCGACGACGCCGGAGCTGATCAGCGACGATGCGGCCGTGACAGCCGCAGTCTTATCGGACTGATTGTCGACCTCGACAAGCTCGATCTTGTATTCGGTCCCGCCGATGGTCACGGACGGAACGACGGTATTCGCATAGCGGATGCCGAGAACTTCCTGCATACCGCCGCCGCCGTTTTCGCCGGTGGTCGGCTCGAACACGCCGATCCTGATGGTATCACCCTCAACGGTGATACCGGTAACGTTCTTACCGCCGCAGCCTGCGAAGCACAGACATACCATAACGGCGGCAAGGCAGAGTGCCAATACCTTTTTCATGAGTCAAACCTCCAAAAACAATTGTGAAATCTCCGAACAGTTCCGCATAACGAAAAAGCGGGAAGCGGCCGGAGCGACGGAAATGAATCGAAAACGCTGCGCCGATTCATATCCATGTAATTTATATCCTATTCTGAGCAAAAGTCAAGACTGATTCCGCAAAATTGAGAAATTTTCATCAAAATTCCTGCAATATTTGTCAATATTTTTCGATATTACCATGATAAATCGAAAAAGCGCTGAAATCCGAATGACATTTCCGCTGTTTTTTCGGTGATATTGACAAATCGTCGAAAATTTCACGGACTTTCCGCAATTTCAGTTTTATCATTGACTTTTTGCGCGGGGATATGATATAATATTACGGTCATGTTTTTGACGTGCAGCCGTTCGGCAAATAAACTATCACGGAATGAGGTTTTGCAATATGAGTGAAAAAAGAAGCAGCTTCACCGGTAAGATCGGCTTCGTCCTCGCTGCGGCGGGTTCGGCGGTCGGTCTCGGAAATCTCTGGCGGTTCCCGTACCTTGCCGCGAAATACGGCGGCGGTATCTTCCTTCTCGTTTACATCATTCTCGCCGTCACGTTCGGCTACGCGCTGATGACGGCGGAGATCGCCATCGGCCGCAAGACCAAGCTCAGCGCCATCGGCGCATACGGAGCGCTCGACAAACGGTTCGGCTTCATCGGACTGCTCGGCGCGATCGTTCCCGCCATCATTCTTCCTTATTATTCGGTCATCGGCGGCTGGGTCACGAAATATCTGGCGGTCTTCGTCACCGGCAAAGCGGCTGAAGCGACGTCGGACAGCTTTTTCAGCGATTTTATTTCCAAGCCTGTCGAACCGCTCATCTGGTTCCTCATCTTCCTCGGCGCAGCGGCGATCGTCGTTCTGTTCGGCGTGGACAAGGGGGTCGAAAAGGTCAGCAAGATCCTGATGCCGATCTTAGTCGTTCTCACGCTGGTCATTGCGATCTATTCGGTCTGTATGCCGGGTGCGATGGAGGGCGTCATCTACTATATCAAGCCTGATTTCTCCAAATTCTCGGTCACGACGGTCCTTGCGGCAATGGGGCAGCTGTTCTACTCCATGTCGCTTGCGATGGGCATTATGATCACCTACGGCTCGTACATGAAAAAGGAAGTCAGCATCGAGTCGTCGGTTTCCCAGATCGAACTTTTCGACACCGGCATCGCCTTCTTCGCCGGTCTGATGATCATCCCCTCGGTCTTTGTTTTCTCCGGCGGCGACGAGTCCGCGCTCGGAAAGGGTCCCGGTCTGATGTTCGTCACGCTGCCGAAGGTCTTTGAAAGTATGCCTGCCGGTACGATCATCGGCGCGGCGTTCTTCGTTCTCGTTCTGTTCGCGGCGCTGACCTCCGCGATCTCCCTGATGGAAACGGTCGTTTCGGTCTTTCAGGACAAGTTCAAATGGAACCGCACCGTGACCTGCTTTGTCGTCATCGGCATCTGTCTCGTTCTCGGCGTTCCGTCCTCGCTCGGCAACGGCGTCTGGAGCGGCGTCACCATCCTCGGCATGGATTTCCTGACCTTCTTCGATTTCATCAGCAACAGTGTTCTCATGCCGATCGGTGCTTTCCTCACCTGCATTTTCGTCGGCTATATCATCAAGCCGCAGAAGCTCATCACCGAAGTGGAATACTCCGGCAAGATGAAACGCAAAGGTCTGTTCGTCATCGTCATCAAGTATATTGCGCCGATCTGCATCGTGCTGATTTTGGTTTCCTCGGTCCTCGACGCTTTCGGCATCATGAAGATCTGACCGGACGCTTCCGGCGGCAAACGTGTTCTCCGGCTTCGCCGTTTGACTGCAATGCAGCCGGATACGCTGAAAACGGGCTGTCTCACCTGAGAGACAGCCCGTTTTTTCATCCTGCGGTCGGGATGCGTCCGAATTATCCTGCCGCTTTTTCCTTTTCCCTTTTCCTTACATACAGGAAGCAGAGACAGAGCTGAACGACCGCGGCGAAGCCCTGCGTCAGCGGATAGACCGACATCAGCCCGTCCAGCGTGTGATGGGCGGGAAATACGGCATAGATCCACAGAAGCCGCACACCGCACACGCCGAAGATCGAAATGAGCGCCGGTACCAGCGTATAGCCGAAGCCCTGTAAGCATCCGTTCGTGATATCCATCACCGCGCCGACGAATTTGAACAGGACGGTATAACGCATCCGTTTCATGGCGATCTCGATGATCGCCGCGTCGGTCAGGAACAGAAGCAGGAAGGTCCTGCCGAAGAGGAACACGACGGCGCTCAGCGTGACCGTTGCGATCTCGCAGACGCCGATCGCGGTCCGTATGACCGCACGGCAGCGCGGGAGCTGTCCCGCGCCGTAATTCTGACTGACTGCCGTCGTCGCGGCGGAGGCAAAGGCGTTGCCGAAGAACTGGATATAGACCTCCAGACCTGCGGCTGCGCTGGATGCGGATACGACCTCGGTGCCGAGGCTGTTGATCGCGGACTGCACGCAGACGTTGGACACGGAGAAAACAGAACCCAGAAAACCGGAAGGGATGCCGATCTTCACCATATGAACGAAGATCCCGCGGTCGCTGCGCAGACGGGAGAAGGAAAAGCGGACGGTCTCCTCCTCGCGCATGAGAAGGAAGAAAAGCAGAAACGTCCCGACGCCCGTCGATACGAACGTCGCCCACGCGACGCCTGCGATCCCGCCGTCAAAGGCAAGAACGAACAGTAAGTTAAGGAGAACATTGACCGCGCCCGCTCCCGTCAGACAGTATAAGGGCGTTTTTGCGTCTCCCTTGCTCCGGAAAACGGCGGACAGGAACTGATTCAGAAGAAAGAACGGCATTCCGGCGAAGTAAATTTTCAGATAAAGCACCGCGTCCTCAAAGATTGCGTCCGGCACGGACATCAGACCGAGAAGCGGCCGGCACAGGAAGATTCCGACAATTCCGAGCAGAAATCCGCCGCCGAGACCCGTGAGGACCGCCGTATGCACCGCGTCGTTCGCGCGTGCGCGGTCCCCGGCGCCGATATTGCGGGCAATGACGACGTTCGCCCCGTTCGACAGTCCGATGAAATATTCGAGCAGCAGGCTGACCAGCGGACCGCTGCACCCGACCGCCGCCATCGCGTCCGCACCGACGTAATGCCCGAGCACGGCGGTATCTGCGGAATGGAACAGCTGCTGGATGATACTGGTCAGCGCCAGCGGCACGGCAAAACGGATGAGCAGCTTCCAGAGCGGTCCATCCGTGAAGGAAACGGAAGATGCTGAGTTTTTCATGATAGATCTGTGATGATGCTCCCTGTTCCGGAACCGCGTTTATCCCCGCCGTATGGCGTGGATAAACGCAGAACGATATTGAAACCTGTTTTCGGACTTACGATGCCGAACCGTTCACCCAGTTCTTTGCAAATTTGTCCGCCTCGCCCCTGATCGCGTCTTCAATGGCGGTGATCGAGGATACATACGGCGCGTCCGAGAAGATCGCCCTGATCAGAACGTCCACGGAACCGCCGAACTTCATGTAGGAGTTGAAATCCAGATACAGGGTGTCCGCGATGATATCCATCATGGCGGCGTCGCGGTCGTTGCGCGCGCCCTTTTCCTTGAGCGCCATGTCGAAGGAGACCGCGCGCAGGTTCTCATGAGACCAGTACGCCATGGCTTCCATGATGACGCCCGCACGCTCCGTATCGGCGTTCTTCGGAACGCCGACGAAGCAGTTCATCCAGGTGTTCATCAGACTGCGGTAGGTTTCCTGCTTTTCGTCGATCTTCGGGACGGGGAGGATCATGTATTCGCTGCTCATGTCACGGTAGCGGGTGTAGCCGGAGCTGCCGTAATGCATGAAGAAGACGATGCGGTCTTCCTTGAAGGCAGTGTGGAAGTTGTTCTTGTCGCGGATGATCGCCTTGCAGACGACGCTTTTCAGCTTTTCGACCGCGTTGACCGCCGCTTCGTTCGTAAGATCGAAATACAGATTGCCGTCTTTGCCGATGGACGACAGATCAAGTCCCACCGCGCAGAACAGACCCGCCGCCGCGATATCGCCGTTTTCGTTGCCGATGCCGAGGAAGTCGTCCTCCATTACGATGGCGTCGTCGCCGTTCAGGTCGCGGTCCAGATCGCCCGCGTAGGCGTGAAGCACGTCGAACGTCCACGTGCCGTTCTCCACATGGTCGTAGATCTCCTCCGCAGAGATCTGATAGTCCGCCAGTAGCTTCTGGTTGGCGTAGAAGCAGGTCGCGCTCCGGTAGGAAATGGGCGAGATATCGCCGGTGGAATAGTACATTTTTCCGCCGAGACGGACGCTGTCGTACAATAACGGGCTCCACCATTCGCGGTCGAGAGACAGCTGTTCGATGGAACACAGGTCTGCCATGACGCCCTCAATGGCGAGCGTTCCGAGCGCGTTCGGGAGGATCGAGAAGAGCAGATCGCAGGACTGATCGCCCGCCAGCACCGAATTGCGCACGGCTGTGCTGCGCGCGCCCTGATCCTGATAGAACACGTAGTCGAATTTCACATTGTACAGGTCTTCGATCGTCCGGCTGCGCTCATAGATCGTGTCGTTGAGCCGGTCTCCCTCGAATTCCTCGACCGGGCAGTTGGAGTTGATGTCGTTCTGGTCAAGGATCACGAAGGTGCTGCCGCCGAAATCGTGTTCCCCAAGCTCGTCGATGCGGGTCGGTTCAGTCTGCGGCTCGGTCTCGCCGGAGGAGGTGGTGTCCGTTCCGCTCTGAGACGCCGTACCCGCACCGCAGGCGGTAGACGCCGCAAGGACGAGGGTAAGGGAGACTGCCGAGAGAAGCTGTTTTTTCATATGGGTTCTTTCCTTTCTTTTCCGCTTCTTAATTAACCTTTCAGTCTGCCGTGAGACGCGGCAGACTCAGATCCGAAACGTATCCGTCCATTCGGAGAAATACAGCGCGTCGTACAGGATGAGGTCCTGATCGTTCGACCACGGGTCGTAGAACTGCCCGCGCACGCCGTTCAGCTTGTAGGGGTAGAGGTACGCCGCCGAGCCGCGCGCGTTGTTCCGTTCGAGACACATACAGTTGCGAAGATTTTCCTCGGCTTTTTCGCGCCATTCGTTTTCACCGGTCAGCTTTGCATAGGCGGCGTAAGCCCGCGCGGTCAGACAGCTCAGGTGATGGGGCAGCGTATCGCCGAAGGTGCGGCGTTTGCCGAACCAGTAGCCGTCCCAGTACCGCAGCGCGATCCCGTGAAGATGCGCGCTCGGCTGCATCCCGTTAAAGCGTTCAAGGCAGGCGAGATGCCGCCTTGCCTCGGTTTTGTAACGTTCCGCGTCGTCCTCGTATAATCCCATTTCGGAGATGTGATTGACGGCGGGGGTGACGATGGTCTGCTCGTAATTGACCTCGTGCTTCGGATAGGAAAGCCCGTTGCCGATGATGTTTTCGACGTGCAGGCTGAAGTATCCGCGCATGATCTCCCGCTCTTCGGTCAGACCCGCGCGGTCGAACGCGCCGAGTACCTTAGCGACGGCGATCCCGTTGGCGTAGCACTTTTTTCCGCCGACGCCGTAATACTGCTTTGCCAGCCGGACGATATGGTGCAGATAGGCTTCGTCGCCCGTGACGTTATAAAACTCCGCGAACAGGAGCATGACGCCCGGCGCGTTGTACAGCCGGAGCTGGTCGCGGCATTTGCCGATGGTGTTGAAGACCTCGCCCGTTTCGGCGTCGTAGATCTCCCGGAAGATGAAATCGGAGAAGCGCGTCAGCGCGGCGCGGATCTCCGCGTCCTCCTTCATCCGGAGATATTTCAGCAGCAGGAACGCAATGTTCAGTCTCTCCCGGCAGGCGTTGTGGTCGGGATTGGAAAAGTCGAAATAGGTGTTTTCGGTTTCGTTGTCATAGATGAGGAACGCGCCGCAGAGAGGGCTTTCCGGGTCGTTACACTGCTGGTGACGGACAAGGAAGCGCACACGGTCCTCAAGCAGCTGTCCGAACGGCGGCATGACGACGAGGTCGGTCCACGTCCGCACCTTCCCGGCTTCGATCATGACGCGGTGTTCGCCGGGCGCAAGCTGAAATTCGGCGGAAAACGTCCCGTTTTCCCATGTGCCGGGCAGGACTTTGTCCCGGACGGTAAGGGTCGGGCAGACGCCGTTCGAGGGCTTCACTTTCAGACGGAACGGTTCGCCGGAGAAGGCCGTGAAATGCTCTGCCGAAACCGACATGGCGTTTGGATAGGCGGCGAGCTTTTCAAGGAAGTCTTCGGTCCCGCGATGCGGGAACAGATCCCATGAGACGGTATAGGAGCCGCCTTTTTTTAACATGAAAGGTTCCGGGTGGAAGATAAACACGCCGCGGTTGTTGCTCTTGCAGCCGTTCTGACTGTATATATCAAACGCGCCCTCCGTCAGCGCCAGTCCGAGATTATGTTCCGAAGGACCCATTTTCAGCGCGTTGACCCACGAGGCATGGTGTCCGCACCAGATGTGCGCGTGGCAGTGATGGATCATGCACTCGTCCGCGTTCGTGTAGCGGTCGTTCCACGGAAGCTCGATCCCGAAATTGTCGGGCGTTACGGTCACAACGGTGTCCGTCCGGTTCGCGATCGTATAGCTTTCATGGAAAAGATCGGCGCCGGAAAAGGCGCGTTCCACTCTGACCGCGAGCTTCGCGTTCCGATACTCGGCGGTCATGCCCGCGTCGTTTTCCGATACGGATACGACCTCGAGATCGACCGTATGGATGCGTCCCCAGTACCCGTCGTCCGCGCGCCAGTTCATATGATCGGGGTCGGCGTTCAGATACAACGCGGTGAGATAACCGGTCTCACGGTCGAACCCGGCTGTAAATACGGCGTTCTTCATGGCGTTTCCTTTCTGTCATCCTGTAATTTCATGAATTTCCGCTTGTATTCCGTCGGAGAAAGTCCCTCTTCCTTTTTGAACGCCCGGCTGAAATAATAGGTGTTCTCAAATCCGACGGCGGCGGCGGCTTCCCCGACCGACGGGTCGGAGGTGCGAATGAGCGCCTTTGCGTGCTGGATGCGGACCATGTTCCGGTAGCGTATGATGCTGCACCCCATGATCTTTCCGAAGATGCGGTTGCAGTAGTCGAATGATAAAAAGAAGCTTTCCCCGATATCCGCGCCGGTGATCGGTTCCGCGTAGTGTTCCTCGATATAGGCGGCGATCTTCCGGACGGTCTCGTACATCCGCACGGGATTTTTCGGGTGATCGTTTTTCGCGGAGGAGGAGAGGTTTTCGAGCTTCAGAAAAAGGGCGGCGACCGCCGCGGAAACGGTGAAGCGCTTTTCCGGGAACCGGCATTCGGACGACAGCGTGCAGCACTGGATCGCCTCGCAGATCCCGGAAAACTCCTTTTCGTCTTCCACGTGATTTTTCATCCTCAGCCTGACCGTCAGATAATCGTAGCATTTCGGGCTGAAAAAGTCGGTTTTCATCATTTGCTCCTGCTTATCGAGCAGATACGCCGCATAGGAATCCTCCGTTTCGGGCAGGATGCGCAGACTGTCCGACTGAAAGTGGACGTAATAATACTGGCAGAAGCCGACGGAACGCGGCTCCTGCTCGTCTCCGGCGCCAAACAGGCAGATATCTCCGGGTGCGAGCGAGACCGGTTCTCCGTTGACCGACAGCTCGAGCGTTCCCCGCACGACGATATACAGAACGTGTTCCGTCAGGCAGCGCGTCAGGTGCTTTCGCGGCGGGATCAGCGTTTCCTTTCCGAGCAGAAGCACCTTCGGCAAAAGATTATTATCAATGGAATAAAACCGCATACGCGCCCTCCTGCTTTTTGCGTTCCATAAAGGCTGTGCAGAATCATTGTTTATCATGAACCTGAAACCATGAATCCGCCCGCCTTCGGTACATTTAGTATACCATGAATCACGATTCGGGTAAATACACAAAAAGGGAAATGTACGCACAAAAACGACTATTTTGACGAACCCCCTTTTTCCGGCAGGTCCGTTTTTCAGAAAGCCGTCACGGTCGGCGGAGCCGTAAAACAGAGGACGGATCTCCGGAAATCCCGGAGATCCGTCCTCTGTTTTACGATGTTATGCCTGCTCAGACGGAGCGGCTTCGGCGGAAACGTCCGCCGGCTTCGCTGCGCCGAGATATTCCGGCAGCTTCATGCCCGCCATATCGAACATTTCGTTCATCGGCGGGATCGACTTCATCATACCGGACAGGAAATTCGCAGTCGCGGTCTTGCCGTCTGCACAGGCGTTTCCGCCGTCCCAGA
>JAZRXB010000239.1:0-12053 GCA_045600005.1 Eubacteriales bacterium
GTCGATCGCCTTGATGCCGGTCTGAAGCGGCACGGAAACGCTCTTTCTCTTGATGATGCCGGGCGCTTCGGACTCGACGGGACGGGTCTCGGTCGTCGCGATGTCGCCCTTGCCGTCGATCGGTCTGCCGAGCGCGTCCACGACACGCCCGAGCATCGCTTCGCCGACCGGGACCGACAGAACGCGGCCGGTACGCCTGACGAGCGTCCCCTCGCGTATGCTGTTGTTGTCCGCCAGAACGGCGACCGAAACGGTCTCGTTTTCAAGGTTCTGCGCAAGTCCCATGCTGCCGTCTTCAAATTCCAGCAGCTCGCTCGCCATGCAGCTCTTGAGACCGTAGACCCGTGCGATGCCGTCGCCGACGAGAATGACCCGTCCGGTTTCGGTCATTTCGAGCTTCGACTGATAGTTCTTGATCTGATCCTTGATGATATTGCTGATCTCCTCAGGTCTGAGGTTCATGAATCGTATCCTTCCTCTCTGACGGACAGACGCTTCCGTCCGCCAAGATAGCCCCGCTCAGCGTTCGCTCTGCGGGGAAATGCTCACCCTCTGCGAAGCGCTTATTTCAGCGCGTCCCGCAGCTCGGCGAGCTGACGGCGCAGCGTGCCGTCCATGATCCTTCCGTCCGCGCGAACCAGCACGCCTCCGAGCAGACCTTCGTCCACCCGCGGCGTCATGCGCACCGCGTGACCGAGCTTCTTTTCGAGCTGATCCTTCAGCCTTGCAAGCTCGTCCGCCGTCAGCGGAACGGCGCTGACGATCTCCGCGTCCGATACGCCCGTCGCGGCGTCCGCGAGCTTTCGGAATTCCTCCGTGAACCCGAAGATCTCACGGATGCGTCCCTTTTTGCAGAGCAGACGGATCGTCGAAACGACGTATTCGTGCAGGCGGCCGTCCATCGCTTCGCCGATGGCGTTCTGACGTTCCTCCATCGGAACGGCGGGAGACGCCAGAAGCTCGATATAGCCGGGACTTTCGAGAAAAACCTTCTCCGCCGCATCGACCGATTCGACAAGCTCGCCGAGAATGTCTTCCTCCAGCGCCAGCGTGAACAGCGCCGTCGCGTATTCCTTACTTGCCTGTGTCATCCGAATCGCCTACCCCCTCGATGAACGAGTCGATGAAGCCGCGGTGATCCTTTTCGTCGATTTCGCGTCCGATCAGCTTTTCGGCAAGCTCGGCGGAAACCTCGGCGATCTCGCGCTTCATATCGTCGGAAGCCTTGCGGCGTTCGAGCGAGATCTGCTCTTCGGCGCGGCGCACCATGCCGTCGGCTTTTTCCTTCGCCTCGGCGACGATCCTGTCGCCCTTGCGCTCGGCTTCGCTCACCGCGTTTCTGCGGATGCTCTCGGCTTCGAGCTGTGCGGCGCGGAGTTTGTCCTCGTATTCGCTCTTGTCGGCGAGCGCGGCGCGCTTTGCTTCCTCAGCGAGGGCGTACTGCCCGTCCACCGAGGCTCTTCTGGAAGCGACTGCGTTCTTGACCGGCGCATACAGGAATTTTTTCAGGATGAGATACAGGATCAGCAGGTTCGCCAGCGAAATAATGATCTGCCAGAAATTGACGGAAATAACTTCCAGTGACTGCATATCCTTCCTCCGCTCTCCTTAGTGGATGCTGTTCAGAAGGATCTTGACAAAGCGTCCGGGTGCGAGGAAGATGAGCAGGATGGCGATGACCAGCGCGTAAAGACCGGTAGTCTCGGCGATCGCGCAGCCCATCAGCATCGTGGTGGTGACGGCGCCCTTGGATTCGGGCTGACGTCCGATGGCTTCGCACGCCTTTGCGACGGCGTTGCCTTCACCGATACCGGGTCCGATGCCGGCGATCATGGCGCAGCCGGCGCCGAGTGCGCAGCCTCCGAGAATAATACCGATTGCAAGCTCCAACATAGTTAAGTCCTCCAAATAAAATAAATTGTCAGATTAGGATGAACCGGGGATCAGTTCTGTTTCTGCTCCCTGAGTTTCTCTGCGCGAAGCGCCTCCCAGTCGTCCAGCGGAAAACCGCTCGAAACGTACAGCATGGTCAGCATCGCAAAGATGAACGCCTGTAAAAGTCCGCTGAACACGTCGAAATAGACCGACAGCACGGCGGGCAGACCGATCTGTAAGAACGGGAACTTTCCGAGGAAGCCGGGCAGCTTTCCGAAGATCATCGCCGACAGACCCTGAAGTCCCGACGCGATCAGCACCGAGATGACCGAGCCGGACAGCACGTTGCCGTAGTGACGGAACGCCATCGAGATCGGCGTCGCGATCTCGCTGATGACGTTAAGCGGCGTGAGCGCCGGCGGTTCCGCGAAGCTGGCGAGGTAGTGGACGGGTCCGCATTTCATCTTGTAGTAGGTGATGAGGATGAAGACCATGATCGCCCAGCCCGCGACGACGTTGAGGTCCGAGGTCGGCGGATAAAGTCCGACGAGAGACATAAGGCTTGAAAATGCGGACAGACCCATGATCGCGGCGACGAACGGCGCGAACGCGAGACGCGCGGTCTCAAGGAAATAATCGCCCATGTTGCCGGAGATCAGGCTTTCGGTGATCTCGACGATCCACTCGGCGAGCAGCTGACGCTTCGTGTGCGCTTCTGGAGCAAGCCCGTGCGTCATATACCGGCAGAGCCAGAACAGCGAGATCAGAACGATCCACGAATTGATCTGAGATTCCGTGATCGGCAGCTCCTGGATCGGCAGCGGCAGCGTGAAATAGATCATCGCGCCGCTTATCTCGATGCCCTCGGAAGCCGGATGGAACAGGATCTTCAAAACGATCCCGAATACGACCGGTATCGCCGCAAGAACAAGATACAGAATGTCAATGAGGCGGAACTTTTTTTCATCATTCATATAGTTAGTTTTCACCTCCCTTGTCGGAAGGAGCGTCTTCCCCTTCCTTTTTCAGGAACAGCGGACGGAAAAGAAGGGCGATCCGCGGAAAAAAGAGCGGGATCAGCGTTGAAACGGTCGAAAAACAGGGCGCGGCGATCCCCACGCCGATCACGGTGAACAGCATGACCGTGCGCAGGTTCTGGCTTGCCGCGACCATCCTCTTTATTTCCTTTTCTTCCTTTCCGACCGCCTTCTGAACGGTCAGACCCATCAGAAAGAAATTCAGCACCGCGATCCCGCCGCCCAGCAGATTGCCGGTGAGGACGGTGTAATCCCACTTTCCGACAAGCAGAAAGACGGCTTCCATCAGAATGCTCAGCAGAGCCGACCAGAGACCGATGTAAATCGTCTCGCGCCGGACTACGCTGTCGACTGCCATGGAACGTCCCTCCTTTCCTTCCCGATATGCGCATCAGCGCACATTACTATTATTATATCATCCGAAATGAGCGGATTGCGTGATGACTTTGTAATAATTATGTAAATTTTTTGAACAAATATTCTTTCTCCCTGCCCGCATCCCGGAACATGATATCGGATACGCGCCGCAGAAGGTCCGCTCTGCCGCAAAATCATAAATTTTGCCGGTTTCTCTTGACTTTGCGGCGGCAATGTGTTATCCTATCAGTAAATCCAAAACCGCCGCGGCGTTTTCAGTATGAACGCTTCCGATCGTTTTCAGACAGACCGCCGTGAAACGCTTACATAATAGAAGGTTGTAAAACTTCGTTTTACAACCGGTACTCGCGCTTATCGCCGCCGGCAAAACCTGTTTTGACGGCTCTCCCCATTTCGGCGCGAGGGCTCGCCCCAGCTCGCCTTAGAGGTGTTTTTATGTCGGCAAAGCCGACATAAAAACGGATTTTATTATAACGTTTGTCATCTAAAAGCATGAAACAATCAGCTGCTATCTTATAAGGAGGATAACATCATGACCGAAAATCAGAAAATCTTTGATTCCGGCAGATTCTTTGTCGGATGCAACTACTGGGCTTCCCACGCGGGGACCAATATGTGGCACGACTGGAACGCCGAGGTCGTCGAGGACGACTTGAAGCGTCTGTCCGAAGCGAAGATCACCGTGCTTCGGATGTTCCCGCTCTGGAGCGATTTCCAGCCGCTGAGAATGCACCGCAGCGGCGGCTCTCAGGAGCGCGAGCTGAGACTCGGCGAGGAACCGCTCCCCTTCACCGAAGCCGGACGCGCCGGCGTCGATATCGTCATGGCGGACCGCTTTGAAGTCTTCTGCGACCTCGCGGCGAAATACGGCATCAAGCTGGTCGTCGGTCTGGTCACGGGCTGGATGAGCGGCAGAATGTATATGCCCGAAGCCTTCGCGGGACGCGGACTCATCAACGACCCGATGGTCGTGCGCTGGCAGATCCGCTTTGTGCGCTACATGGTCCGCCGTTTCAAGAACCATCCCGCCATCGGCGCGTGGGACCTCGGCAACGAGTGCAACTGTATGCAGGGCGTCAGCCGCGACGGCGCTTACGTCTGGGTCAACGCGATCACCTCCGCCATCAAGGGCGAAGACACGGAACATCCGGTCGTTTCGGGTATGCACAGCCTGCTCCCGAACGGCGCGTGGACGCCGGAGGATCAGGGCGAGCTGCTCGACATCCTCTGCACGCATCCCTACCCGATCTTCACGCCGCACTGCGACACCGACCCGATCAATGAGATGAAGACCATCCTCCATTCGACCGCTCAGTCGGTGCTGTACGCTTCGCTCGGCGGCAAGCCCTGCTTCGTCGAGGAAGCGGGAACGCTCGGTCCGATGATCGCCGACGAGGACGTCGCCGCAGATTACATCCGCGCCGCATCGTTCTCGGCATGGGCGCACGATTTGCGCGGCTTCGTGTGGTGGTGCGCCAACGAGCAGTCCGCGCTCGCGCATACGCCTTACGACTGGTGCGCAGTCGAGCGCGAGCTGGGTCTGTTCCGCCTTGACAAATCCCCGAAGCCCGTCGCAGGCTCGATGCGTGAGATCGCCGAATTCGCGGATTCCTTTGAGTATGGCAAGCTCCCGCCGATGCTGACCGACGCGGTATGCGTGCTGACCGACGGTCAGGACGTCTGGGCAGCCGCTTTCGGTTCGTTCATGCTGGCAAAGCAGGCGGGACTGGATATCACCTTTGCATGGTGCGACGACAGCATCCCGGACGCGAAGGCTTACCTGCTCCCCGCACTGACCGGCAACCAGTCCATCGAGCGCCACGTGCTGAACGGTCTGCTCGAAAAGGTAAGCGAGGGCGCGGCTCTCTATCTGTCTCTCAACAACGCGCTGCTGTCTCCGTTCGCGGAGCTGACCGGCGTGAAGGTCAAGACCCGTTCCCGCCGCATTTCCGAGGATGTCGTCACGCTGGACGGCTCGTCCTTCCGGTTCTGGAACGACTTCAAGTTCGTTTTCGAGAACGTCGACGCCGAAGTGCTTGCCTGCGATCAGGACGGCAGACCTGCGTTCACGGTAAAGCAGTACGGCAAGGGTAAGATCTACTTCATGGCGTTCCCCATCGAGCTGGACGCTTCCTGCAAGCCGTCGGTCATCAGCGGACCGCGCGCCCTCCCGCTTTACAGCTTCTACGAAAAGCTCGGCATGAGAAATCCCGAAAAGACCGCATCGGTCGACACGCCGTTCGTCGGTCTGACCGAGCATATCGTAAACGATAACGAGCGGATCATCACCCTGACCAACTACACGCCCGAAGACCGCACCGCAGCGGTCAGCCTCGGCGGCTGGAAATTCAAGAAGCTCCTCACGGTACACGGCGGTTCCGCCGAAGCGTCTGCCGACGGCTTCACGGCGGACATTCCCGCCGACACGGGCGTCGTCGCCGTCATCGTGAAGGACTGAGGAGGGAAAGCATGACCATCGCCATCAATTCCAACTATGTCGCGTACCGCTATCTGACCGACGAGCGCCGCACGAGGACCGAATCCTTCCTTCTCAGCGCGAAAGCCGGTTTCGGCGCGCTCGACTTTTCCCCGTCGGTCTTAAACGACAACTGGAAGGACGAGGTAAAAAAGGACGCGGAAGTCCTTGCGATGCTCGGTCTTAGAGTCGAGCAGACGCATCTGCCCTTCTTCCGCTACAAGGACGTGGAGCGCTCCTACATCGAGGAGATGCACACGCGGTTCGTCGAAGCGTCCGGCATTCTCGGCGCGAAGTACATCGTCATCCACGCGGACGAATATCACGCGCCGGCGGGTAAGGAATTCAACCCGGACGACGCTTTGAAAGACGCTTACGAGCGCTTCGCTCCCCGCGCCGAGCAGGCGAAGAAGCTCGGCGTGACGATCGCGGTCGAGAACCTGTTTGAGGACGGCTTCCGCACGCCCGCCGGACAGCGCAGCCGCTACACGTCGAAGATCGAGGAGGTCCTCGCCGCCATCGACGCGCTGAGCGAATGGGGCGCGGTCTGCTGCTGGGACTTCGGACACGGACACGTTTCCTACGGCAAGCAGGACGTGGAAGCGCTGGCAAAGGTCGCGCATCTCGTCCGCTGCACGCACACGCACGACAATCATCACGGTCAGGATCTGCATATGCTCCCCTTCACGGGCGAGATCGACTGGACGGCTTCGATGAACGTCCTGCGCGAAGCGAACTATCCGGGACTGATCTCTCTCGAGCTTGTCTACGGACGCGAGCCGGACGACATGATCGACGATTATCTTGCGTTCGCGGCAAAGTGCGCGCGCAAGCTCGACTCGATGCTCGGACGGTAAAGCTCTGAGCTTTGCGGACGGTCTGCCGTCCTGACAGACGAAGCCCGCCGGAAAGGACCCAACGTCCCTTCCCGCCGGGCTTCGTTTTGTGTTCAAAGCGTTTGTTTCGTTTATTTTCTCAGCTCGACCCGTCTGATCTTGCCGCTGATCGTCTTGGGAAGCTCGTCGAGGAACTCCACGATGCGCGGATACTTGTAGGGAGCCGTGTGCGTCTTGACATAATTCTGGATCTCTTTCTTGAGCGCGTCGTCGCCGACCTTGCCCTTCACCAGAACGATCGACGCCTTGACCACCTGTCCGCGGATCTCGTCCGGCGCGGCCGTGATCGCGCATTCCAGCACATACGGCAGCTCCATGATGACGCTCTCGATCTCGAACGGTCCGATGCGGTAGCCGCTCGACTTGATCACGTCGTCGATGCGTCCCACGTACCAGAAATAGCCGTCCTCGTCGCACCACGCCGTGTCGCCCGTGTGATACCAGCCGTCGTACCAGACCTCTTTCGTCTTCGCTTCGTCACGGTAGTAGCCGAGGAACAGTCCGCAGGGCGAGCCGTTCTGCGTGTTGATGCAGATCTCGCCCGTCTCGCCGACTGCCGCGCGCTTGCCGTCTCCCGTCAGGATCGCCACGTCGTACAGAGGGCTCGGTCTGCCCATCGAGCCCGGCTTCGGCGTCATGCCGACAAAGTTGCCGACCGAAAGCGTCGTTTCGGTCTGACCGAAGCCCTCCATCAGCTTCACACCCGTTGCTTTTAAGAACTGCTGGTAGACCTCCGGGTTCAGCGCTTCGCCCGCGACCGCCGCGTATTTCAGTCCCGACAGATCGAACTTCGACAGGTCCTCCTTGATGAAGAACCGGTACATCGTCGGCGGCGCGCAGAAGGTCGTGATGCCGTACTTTGCAAAGAGCGGCAGGATGTCGTTCGCGTCGAATTTGTTGAAATCGTAGGTGAAGATCGCCGCTTCACAGAGCCACTGACCGTACAGCTTGCCCCACAGCGCCTTGCCCCAGCCCGTGTCCGAGATCGTGAAATGCAGACCGTCCGGGTCGACGTTGTGCCAGTATTTCGCCGTGATGAAGTGTCCGAGCGCGTATTTGCAGCTGTGCGCCGCGATCTTCGGATAACCCGTCGTGCCGGACGTGAAGAACATGAGCATCGGGTCGCTGCCGCACGCCGTGTCGGCTCTCCGCTCAAAGCGGTCGTCAAAGGGCGCGTATTCGCTCATGAAATCATGCCAGCCGTCCACCGTCTTCGTCTCGTTCCCGCAGACAAGGATCTTCGTTTCGAGCGTCGGGCAGCGTACCGCCGCCAGATCGACCTGATGCGCCACGTCGCCGTCCGCGGTCGCCACGATCGCCTTGACGCCCGCCGCGTTGAAGCGGTACTCGAAGTCATGCTCGACGAGCAGATTCGTCGCCGGAATGATGACCGCGCCCAGCTTGTGCAGAGCGGTGATCACGAACCAGAACTGATAGTGCCGTTTGAGGACGACCATGACCCGGTCGCCTTTTTTAATGCCGAGCGAGCTGAAATAGTTCGCGCAGCGCGCCGATTCTCGGGAGATGTCGCCGAACGTGAACCGCCGCTCGTTCTTTTCCGCGTCCAGATGGAGCATTGCCAGCTTGTCCGGGCATTTTTCCGCCAGCGCGTCCACTACGTCGAAGCCGAAGTTGAAGCTCTCCTCGCCGTTAAAGCGGATGCTGTTGATCACGCCGCGGTCGTCGACCGTCGTCTCGATGAACTTTTCCCAGACCGCGCCGGTGCGTTTGTCCGAGATGACCGTGGGCGTTTTTTCCATCGTCGGCGCGTGGTATTCGTAGGCTTTTCCCTGCGCGTTGATGACGACCGCTAAAAATTCGCAGTCGCCGCCGTAAGCGATCATGCCGTGCGGGGTGCCGCTGTTGTAATAGATCGAATCGCCTTCGGTGATGACCTCGACGTGATCGTCGATCTGCACCTTCAGGCTGCCTTTTAAGATCAGGTCGAATTCCTGTCCCTCGTGCGTGCTGAGCTTGATCGGCTTATCCTGCTCCTCCTCGTGATAGGCGGCGTTCACGATGAACGGCTCGGCGACCTTGTTCTTGAAGAGCGGCGCAAGGTTGTTGTAACGGAACCCCTTACGGCGGATGATCGGCAGACCCTCTCCCTTTTTCGTGACCGAGAAGGACGAGAGCGTGGGGCTGGAGCCCTTGAGGATATCGGTGACGTCCACGCCGAAGCTCTGCGCGCATTTGTAGATAAAGGTAAAGCTGAAATCGTTCTCGCCCGTTTCGAGCGCGAGGTATTCCTCCTCGGAAACGTCGCACCGCTCCGCCATCTCGGCGGCGGTGAAGCCGACGATCTCGCGCAGCGCGCGGATCCTCTCGGCAATTTCTTTCAGTCTGGTTTCCATAACGTTCCTTTCTCGAAAAAATAAAACCGTCCCAAAGCGTTCGCTTTGAGACGGAATAAAATTCCGCGGTACCACTCAAATTGCCGCCGAATCCATACCGGCGACCGCTTTTTTTCCGGACTCTGACAAGTCCTTCGCACTGACGCGGCGTCACGGGGAAGCCTACTGACCGTTCAGCTCCCGGCTCGGAAGGGATAAGTCTCTGCCCGGCGTCCGTTCGGCTCGCACCAACCGCCGACTCTCTGTACGGAACCGAAGCGACCGTCTTCGTCACAGCCTTTCGTTCAATTTAATATTATATCACGTTATTTCCGCCCTGTCAATAGGGAAAACCAACAAATTTCTTTTCTGAACGGTGAAGCGTCCCGTCGTTTCTCACTTTTTCCGGCGTTTCTCCGCCGCGCGTTTTTTCACCGTCGACTTTTTGCGCACGGAGAAGCCGAAATCGCCGAGCTTTTTTCCGAGCGCGAAATACTCTCCGTGCGCGTAGGCGGAAAGTCCCGCGCGGTCAAGACGCAGCGCGCCCGATTCGTCGAGCAGTTCAGGCGAGACGTCGACCGAAACGATGTCGGCGAGGAACATATCGTGCGAGCCGAGCGGGATCACGCGGTCGACTCTGCATTCGAGCGAGACCGGGCTTTCGGCGATGACCGGCGTGTCTTCGAGCGTCAGCGCGGAAGAAGCCGTCAGCCCGCAGGCGGCGAACTTTCCCCCCGGCAGATCGCGTCCCGAACGGACGCCGCAGAAATCGGCGGAGCGCACGAGCGCTTCGGTCGTCAGATTGATGACGAATTTCCCGCTCTCTTTGATGAGCGGATAGGAAAAGCGTTCCGGGCGGACCGAGATGTAGGTCTTCGGCGGATTGGTCGCCAGCACGCCGCACCACGCGACGGTGAGGATATTCGGTTTATCGAGCGTGCCGCAGCTGACCATGACGGCGGGAACGGGCGCGAGCAGAGCGCCGCCCTTCCATTTGATCTTTTCTTTGATGATTTTATCGTTTGTTTCCATTCTGTTCCTTTCCATCGTTCAGCGGCACGACTTCCGTGACCGTAAGAACGTCCGCCTCCACGCGGAAGCGGAGGTCAGACCCGGCGAACGGCACGCCGTAGACCCGTTCGGGATCGTCCCGATAGGACGGGCGAGGGTCTTCGGCGAGCAGAGCGCGCGCTGCTTCCCTTTTTTCCTCCGGGAGCCGTTCGAGCAGTTTTTCCGGGTCGTCGACGCGCAGGCGCTCGCCGAAAACGTTCCCGGCGAAGCCGCTTTTCGCGTCGGGGTGAGAATCGGCATAGGGGAGATAAGGTTTGATATCGTAGATCGGCGTGCCGTCCATCAGGTCGGCGCCCGAAACGTAGAGGACAGGTCCGAGACCTTCTTCCTCGGCGTACCGTTCGAGCTTCACGCAGGAGAGCCCGATGGGATTCGGGCGGAAGGGCGAGCGTGCGGCGAACACGCCCACGCGGGTATTTCCGCCGAGCCGGGGCGGACGGACGGTCGGAGACCAGCCGGAAGCGGCGGTCTCGGAGAACTCCCAGATGAGCCAGAGGTGCGACCAGTCCCCGATGCCGCGAAAGGCGTTGGGGTCGCGGAACGGCGGCTCGAAGACGATCTTCCCGACGAGCGTCGGCACGAGACCGCTCTGACGCGGGATGCCGAATTTCGTCGGAAAGTCGGTTCTGATATGCGCGATCGGTGTTATTTCCATGACTCGTTTTCCTCGATCAAAATCACATGGCTGTGGAAGAATCTCTCCTGAAACGCGGCGGCGGCTCTGATCTCATCGGCGGTGAAGGTCACGCCGTCCGGCGCGGCGACCCATTTTTCCTCAACGTCGTCGTCACGCCGGATGACGGCGATGATCCGTCCGTGAAAGGTCTGAATCGGGTGGTCAACGCCGAGGACATAGACGTCCTGCTCCTCGCCGTCGGGAGCGAATACGCCGGGAATGTAACCGTAGTTGACCGGATAAACGAGATCGGGGAAGCGCGGATGTCTGCTTCCGAGCGGTCGGTCGACGATGATATCGACGGTTTCTGGTTTCATATCAGACCGATGGTACGGAACGCTTTGGCAAATCCGTCCGCGCGGATGGAGTCGGTCACGAGGTCGGCGGCGGCTTTGACCTCAGCCGAGCCGTTGCCCATGGCGACGCCGACGCCCGCGTATCTGATCATGGGGATATCGTTTCCGCCGTCACCGACTGCGATCGTATCGGCCAGCGGAACGCCGAGCGCGGCGATGAGCTTTTCGATGCCGACGGCTTTGGACATACCCTTCAGGATGACCTCGCCGGAGGTAGCGGGAACGCCGCGGAAGCTGTACGGGTCGATGATCAGCTCATCGGAGACGAGCTTTCTCATTTCCGGCAGGATGCGGTCCGCGCCGTAGTAGACGATCTTTTCGACGTTTACGGGAAGCTCCCCGCCGTCGGCGATCAGTCTTCTTGGCGTAAGGAGGGACTCGGCTTCGGCGGCGGAAACGCCCGCGCCGGTGAGGTATTCAAAGGCGTCGGACAGTTCCCGTTCAGTGGCGGCGAGAGCGTCGTCGGTATGATAGCAGACCGCCGCGCCGTGCTTTCTGAAAAGCTCGGTCGCTTCTCTGACGACATCGGTGGGGATGAAATGTTCAAAGACGGTTTTTCCGTCGAATTTGACGTTAGCGCCGGAGGAGGTGATGATCCCGTCGAACGGGATCTCCCTTCTCAGCCACGGATAGACCTGTTCGGCGAAGCGTCCGGTACAGAGGACGAGCTTATGTCCGTTCTTCTGTGCGGCAAAAAGGGCTTCTCTGGCAGAAGCGGGCATGGTCCCGTCGAAGTCGACGAGTGTTCCGTCAACGTCGAGGAAGATGATTTTTCGGTTCATGGGTTTCCTTTCTGGGAAAGGGGTATTTCTGAATATGCAGGGCTGAATGGGCAGATATACGAGATGAAATGATCGAACGGCGGGAAAAAGGCGGCGGAACGCCGCGCCCCGTGCCGAAGGCGCGGGGCGGGCGAAAGCCGGCGCGCGCCAGCGCGGCGGCTTTCGCCCCGGTC
>JAZRXB010000240.1:0-2748 GCA_045600005.1 Eubacteriales bacterium
ACAGGAGGTTCGCACCATGAAAACCGATTTTCAGACCGTCATCGACTTTGGCAGAGAATCCGGCGTGATCAAACCGATGAACGCCGTCAACAACGGACCGGCCGGAGACGGCGTCCGCGGCACAGGCGGCAACTTCCAGGCCTACAAAGAGCTGGAGATCCCCTATGCGCGAACGCACGACGCCGCTTTCTGTCCGGCATACGGATGGGAATTCACCATCGACGTCCACCGCATTTTCCGCGATTTCGGCGCCGACGAAAACGATCCCGCTTCCTACCGTTTCTCCTCCACCGACCGCTATCTCGACACGATGAGAAGAGCGGGGACCGAGCCCTTCTACCGCCTCGGCTGCAACATCGAGCACGGCGAGAAGAACGGCACTTTTCCGCCTGCGGACTATGCCAAATGGGCGCGGATCTGCGAGCACATCATCCGGCACTACAACGAGGGCTGGGCGGACGGCTTTGCGTGGAACATCACGTACTGGGAGATCTGGAACGAACCGGACTGCCGGAACGCCGACGGCTCCAATCCCTGCTGGCAGGGCACGGACGAGCAGTTCTTTGAATTCTTCGCCGTCAGCGCAAAGCATCTGAAAGCCTGCTTCCCGCATCTGAAGACCGGCGGTCCCGCGGTCTGCTGGCTCTGGGGCGATTTCGCCGGGACCTTCCTGCGGGCGCAGAAGGATCGCGGGACTCCGATCGATTTCTTCTCCTACCACTGGTACGGCGCGTACCTGACGGATTTCCGCGACACGATCCGGCTTGCCAGAAAGCTGACGGCGGAATGCGGTTATCCCGACGCGGAAATGATCCTGAACGAATGGAATTACATCCGCGGCTGGCTGGGCGAAGACTGGAGTTATTCCCTCCGCACCGAAAAGGATCAGAAGGGCGCTTCCTTTATCGCGGGCGCCATGTGCATCGGTCAGAGAGAAGATCTGGATATGCTGATGTACTACGACGCGCGTCCCTGCGGCATGAACGGTCTGTTCGACACCGATACGCTGGCGCTTCTGCCCGGATTCTATACGTTTTACGGATTCCGGGAGCTCCGCCGTCTCGGGCGGTATGTTCCGACGGAAATGGATTACGACGCCGGCATTTACACCTGCGCGGCAAAATCCGACGATTCCGCCGCTGTGCTGATCTCGTATTATTCCGATGACGACCAGACGCCCGCAAAGCTCAGCCGGTTTGAGATAAAGGGCGCCTTCCCCGGCAAAACCGTCAAGGCTGAGATCTGGGCCTCGGACGGTACCCGGGAGGCGGGGCTTGTCAGCGAAGAATACTTCACTTCGGACCGGTTTGCGGTCTATCTGCCCCTGAACCTGCACGGCGTTTATCTGATCCGCATCACGACGGAGGAGTAAACTGCCTCCGTGAAATTCAAAACGGCTTCCCGCCTCGCTTGGAGAACGGGAAGCCGTTTTTCGGCTGTACAGCCGGATTTGGAGATCACGGTTCCTTATTTGCAAGCCGTTCCCGGATCTCGGCTGCCGCAAACCGGCCGATCTTCTCGAAGCATTCCGGCGTAAAATGAATGCCGTCGGCAAATTTCGGCTCATCGGGCAGCGAATCCGCAAAAGCGCAGATATCGCTCACGGGGACTCCCTCTTCTTCCATAACGACTCGTGCCGCGGCGTTCAGCGCGTCCAGTTCCGCATTGCTGCGCGGGTGCATCATATTTTTCAGACCGTCGTCGAGATGAGTCGAGGTAAAGAACACGATCTCGGCATTCGGGAAAATACTGTGCATCCGTCTGACCAGACGGTGCAGCATATGCGCGTATTCTTCGGGCGAGTTGAGACTGTCGTCCTCTTTCAGCCAGTGCACGGCGTCCCAGTGACCGTTGTTCCAGTATACCAGATCGACCTTTTCTGGATCCGTCTTCTGTCAAACAGATTTGACACCACCGCATTCAAAAAGGAACACTCCGATATGTACAAGGCGTACACAAAGCAGACCGCTTCAAAGCGTTTCAGCATTGCATAAGAAAAGCCCCTTGTGTAAACCGCCGACCAAAGCAATCACACAAGAGACTTGACACCCACAGCCAAAGCGGGAGCGGGTACAATTATTATAGCGTATCCGCTCCCGAAAATCAATATCAACACTATGAATTAAAGGGAGTAAAACCGTTATGAAACAGATTGACAAAATGAGCAGATTGACAGGCGAACTTGAAAAGGCGTTCCGTCTTTTGAACGCAGAATTTTTTGACGGCGAACTGCCGTCCCCGATTATCACCGTTATACCGACACCGAGAGCATACGCCCATTATGTACCGTTTGACATTTGGAACGCAAAGGACACCGCAAAGCGTGAAATCAATATCGCTTCCGGCACACTTGACAGACCGCTTGAAAATATCCTTGCTTCACTCGTTCACGAAATGACACATATGTACTGTGACTGCATACTGAACGAACAGGACACAAGCAACAACGGCGTATATCATAACAAGATATTCAAGAGAGAAGCAGAAGCCCACGGACTGATAGTGACCCGCTCCGAAAAATACGGGTACAGCCACACCGAACCCGCTGACCGTCTGCTGTACTTTGTACTCGACCACGACGAATTGAGAGAGATAGAGATATGCAGAGCAAACCCCTCTCTTGTATCTGTCGGTATAGGTACACACACAGGCAACAGCAACGGACTGACACCCACAGGGACGAACCCCAACAGCCACCACCGCAAGTATGTATGCCCCTGTTGCGGTAACAGCGTGAGAGCAACCAAA
>JAZRXB010000241.1:0-4354 GCA_045600005.1 Eubacteriales bacterium
GGACGCATCGCGTCCGGCGTTTTATTCGGATGACTTTTCATTCATTTTGTGGCAGTTTCGGATTCGATCAACCTTTACAACAGCATATCGTGCGCGAGCGTCAGCAGAAGACTGACCAGCGCACCGCCCGCGAGCATTGCAGGCAGACTGATAAACCATCTTCCCCCCGCGTTGAACCCGTAAAAATCCTCCCAGCCGCCGCGTTCCTCGCCGATCAGCAGAACCATCACGCAGTACAGAATCCCGTAGACCGCGACCGGCGTCAGACCGAACAGCCAGCTCCCGCCGACCGCTTCCCCGCCGTCGAACAGACAGAAGGAAACGATCGCCAGAAGCGGTCCGAGCAGGTGGACCCAGAGTCCGTCGCCGCCGAGCATTTTTCCGTATCCCATCGTCGGACCGAGGAAAAACAGCACGGTGAGCAGTGTGACCGTCACCGAAGCCGTCCCGACGAGCTTGAACAGCATCACGCCGCGCGGGAGTGCTCCGTCTGACAGTTCAAACGCCGCCGTAACGAACGCCGCCGCCATCGCCAGCAGATTTGAATCGGTCGTAAAGTAACGGAAGGTTTTCAGATGAAGCCGCTTTCCCTCGTCATCCCGCCGAAAGACCGTCCACAGGATCCACGCGAGCGTTACGACCGCTTCGGTCAGATTGAGAATTGCCGATAAAACTGTTTTCATATCCGTCCTCCTTCCCTGTTTCTTACTATTATACTCCCGAATTGTGAACAAATCCTGAAAAATGACAAAAATCCCGCTTTACAGCGGGATTTTTGTCATTCCTCGGTCGAAAGCGATGAATCTGCTTCTCTCAGATGATTCAGTGCTTCTTGCAGACGACCAGAGCTGCGCCGGACAGAGCTGCGGATGCGAGAACGACTGCGAACAGGTCGGGGGTCTTTGCAGCGGTCGTCGTCGTTGCTGCTGCTGCCTTCGGCTCTTCCTTCTTCGGAACAGCCGCTTCGGTTGCGCTCAGGGTAACGTTCTTGAACTTATCGCCGGGGTTGGAAACGCCTGCGATCATGCAGCAGATCTGACGCTTCGCGTCGTTCGACTTGCCCATGTTCGCGTCGGTGTCGATGATCGAGTTGATACCGATCTCGGCGCCGGTCTTCGCGGTCTCCTGGAACGGGAGCTTGAACTCTGCGACCCAGATCTTCGCGTTCTTGTCAACGGTGGACTTGTAGGTAACGGTCGAGGATTCCTTGCCGTTTGCGAGGAAGGTACCGAAAATTTCACCGGTGAACAGGCTCATGTACTTGTAGGTGTCGTCCTGTCCTGCGGCGTCGTTGGACCAGTCGATCATCAGCTCACAGCAGGTGGTATTCCAGCACTGGTCAACATTCACATACTTGGGGTTGTATTCGGTCAGAGGGTTAGCGCTCTTGACGGTCAGAAGGGCATAGAGATTCTTACCGTCGTGCAGAAGCTGATATTCTGCGGTCGTGTCGGTTGCAAAGGATTCCTTGAAGTCGACAGAGCAGTCGATCTTCAGACCATATGCATAGGCTTCATCTGCCTTGCCGTCGATGGTGATGCCGCCGGTGTAGAGCGGTACATTGCCGAACGAGCCGTTCGCGGTCTTCGCGCTGACCGAAACAGCGAGCGTCAGCAGCATGAGCGCTGCAAGGGCGAGGGAAAGCAGTTTTTTCATGTTTTTTCTCCTTCACGGATGAAATTTGTCGACGAAGCGCTTATCTGACACCATAATATTACCACAGTTTCCCGGTCTTGTAAAGGCACAAAATGAACATATTTGTGGACAAAATGAACATATTGTTCTACCCCCCCCCCCCGAATTTTTTACACAATATCCATTTTCAGGCAAATTGTTTTAGGATTCGAAATAAAAAAGCGGTCCCGTCTTTCGACGGGACCGCGCGGGATATACACTGATTATCAGGGGAGAAAACCGACTCAGTGCTTCTTGCAGACAACGAGAGCTACGCCGGACAGAGCCGCGGATGCGAGAACGACTGCGAACAGGTCGGGGGTCTTTGCCGCGGTCGTCGTCTCTGCGGTCTTCGGAGCTTCCTTCTTCGGAACAGCCGCTTCGGTCGCGCTCAGAGTGACGTTCTTGTACTTATCGCCGTGGTTGGAAACGCTCGGGATCATCGAGCAGATCTGACGCTTCGCGTCGTTCGACGCGCCCATGTTCGCGTCGGAGTCGATCATCGCGTTGAGACCGATCTCGGAGCCGGTCTTTGCGCCTTCCTGGAACGGGAGCTTGAATTCAGCGGTCCAGGTCTTCGCGGTCTTGTCAACGGTCGCCTTGTATTCGCCGACAACGGAGGATTCCTTGCCGCTTGCGAGGAAATCGCCATAGATGTTGCCGTTGAACCAGCCCATCAGCTTGTAGATGTCGGCAGAGCTTGCCGCGTCGTTCGACCAGTCGATCATCAGCTCGCAGCCGGTGGTGTTCCATGCCTGACCTGCGCTTGCGTACTTCTGGTTGTAGTCGGTCAGCGGGTTGGCGCTGTTGATGACGGCGTAAACGTAGAGATATTTGCCGTCGTGAAGAAGCGAGAACTTCGCGGTGGTGTCGGTTGCGAAAGCGGAGGTGTAGTCTTCCTTGCAGTCGATCTGGAGACCGTATGCATAGGCTTCGTCCGCCTTGCCGTCAATAGTGATGCCGCCGGTATAAAGCGGAACGTTGCCCCACGAGCCGTTCGCGGTGCGCGCGGAAACGGCCACGCCGAGGGTCAGAACCATCAGAGCCGCTAATGCCAGTGATAAGAGCTTTTTCATGATGTTACTCCTTTTTCCATGATGATCTGCCGGAATTTATCCCGGTCAGCTTTATGATACCACACAATCCGCCGTTCCGCAATCCAGAAAATCGACATTTTCTTATAAAAAAACGACATCTTTCACGAAAACAGCCTCCCGAAGGAGGCTGTTCTGTGAAAAACGCGCAGGTTTATTCCTTGTAATCGCCGAGGAAGTCGCGGTTGATGTCGAACAGCTCGTCGGTCATCTGCCTGATCTCCTCGAGACTGCATACGGCGGAGGTCAGCGGATCCATGCAGACCGCGTGGAACGCCTTGCGCTTGTCCTTTTCCATTGCCGCTTCGACGACAAGATTTTCCATGCGGGTCGTCGTGTTGACGAGGATGGCGAGGTGAGCGGGGAGCGCGCCGACCGTCATCTTGCGGATGCCCGCCTCAGACGCATAGACCGGCACTTCGACGCAGGATTCGTCGGGCAGGTTCGAGATCGAGCCGTTGTTGATGACGTTGCCGTTGAAGAAGAAGGGCGTGTGATCGCCGATGATCGCGTTGAAAATGTTCGCGGCGTATTCGTTGCTGCGCTTCTTGTCCACGACGTCCTTTTCGAGCCAGCCGCCGAACTCCTTTTTGTAGTCGCGCTGAAGTCTGCCGTTCAGCGAGAAGGCGTACACGCCGGGATTCCAGTCCGCGCCCTCATGGTCGGAGCAGTACTTTTCGATGAGATCGGGACGCTTGCGGAACCACTGGTTGTACTCCGAGTTGTGACCGCTCGACTCGGTGACGTAGTAGTCGAGGTGGAGGAACATCTCGTTGCGGACGATCTCTTTCCGGTAGTATTCGGGTTCCATGACCTTTTTGCGCAGAGCCGGGTAGAGGTCGACGCCATGATGCTTGAGTTCGAGGTAGAACGCCTGATGGTTGACGCCCGCGCAGAGATAGGTGATCTCCTCGACCGGAATGCCCAGCCAGCCCGCGAGCATGGAGACGGTTCCCTGCACGCTGTGGCACAGACCGGTGACGTTGACCTTCGAGTAGGTCTGCATCGCCTTGCAGAGCATCGACATCGGGTTGGTGTAGTTGAGGAAAACGGCGTTCGGGCAGCATTCCTCAATGTCATGGCAGATATCGAGCATCAGCGGGATGTTGCGGAGCGCGCGGAAAATGCCGGACACGCTGCGCGTATCGCCGATGTTGGTGTTGACGCCGTACTTCATCGGCACTTCAATATCGTGACGCCAGATATCAATGTCGCCGTTGAAGACGGTACAGAGCACGCCGTCCGCGCCGTAGAGCGCTTCGCGGCGGTTCATCGTCGCCGTGACCTTCGCCTGAGAACCGAACTCCTTGTTGATGCGCTCAACGACCTGACGGATCAGCTCAAGACGTTCCGCGTGGATATCCATCAGAGCGATCTCGCAGTCTGCGAACGCCGGGAAGGTGAGAAGGTCGCGCACGATGTTGCGGGTGAACACAAAGCTGCCCGCGCCGATAAAGGCAAATTTCTTAGACATGGCAAAAACTCCTTTATTTAATCGATTGTAAAACTTCGTTTTACAATCGGCACTCGCGCTTATCGCCGCTTATAAAAACTTCGTTTTTATAAGCTCCCCTCGGCGCGAGGGC
>JAZRXB010000242.1:0-6086 GCA_045600005.1 Eubacteriales bacterium
GCTGTACGCTCAGGGCAGCTGATAGAACGCTTCGGCCGCCGCGTTCGGCGGAGCGGTCGACACACCCGAGACCTCGTAGGAATAGATCGGTCTGCCGCCGACGCTCGACGCCGCGTAGAGGATCAGCCGGTTTTCAAGCGAAAGGAAATATTCGTCGAAAAATCCGAGCGATTCGTCGAGATAGGCGATATAATAGACGTAGCCGTCTTCCGTGTCGAGAAGCGTCAGCGTGCAGTCGGCGTAGCCTTCGGCGGGCGATTCGTCTTGGGAGACGGGGAAGACCTGCGCGAGAATATCGAGCAGTCCTTCGACGGACGGAATGCCCGCTTCGGTCTCGGGGCTGAAATCGTTCGCGCGCGGATAGACCTTCTTTTCGCCGGTCAGATCGTCAAGATACGCGGTCTGAAAGCCGTCCGAAACCATCAGCGCCGTCCGTTTTGCGAAAGAATCATCCGAATACAGCTCGACGCGGAAACGGCTTCCGCTTTTGCGCATCAGCACGCGGCGGGTATTCTCCTGCGCCGCGGCGGCGTTCAGTGTGTCGTAGCGCGTGACCTCGGCGCTGAGATAGAGATTTTCGGGATCGTCGGCGGTCAGGAGCGCGCCGCGCAGGTTTTCATAGGTCACGTCCCACGAGAGCATTTCGCCCTCGGACGTTTCACCTCGGCGGATGATCCCCGCCAGCTCCTCCGCGTTCCACGGCAGATCGTCCGGCAAATCTTCCCGTCCGAGCCCGAACATACGGGTGAGAAAGCCGGGCAGCTCGATCATGCCGACCGAGTACATCCAGCCCATCAGAAGTCCGAAAACAAGCAGCGCTGCGGCGAGGATCACGATGGTCCCGGGAACGTTGCTGCGGTCGGGCGCGGAAAAAGCGGGCTGGCTCTTATCTTTTTTCATCCGGGATCACTTGGGATCGGCGGTGGGCTTGACCGTTTTGACGGGAGCGGGTTCGGCTTTGGGGGCGTCCTTCGTTTCAAATTCGAGACCCATCTTCGCGCGGTCGTCCTGATGGCGCAGGATGAGGAAATTGACAAGGAAGATGATGAAGCCGGCGGCGATGACGATCAGCGCGCGGGTGAAATGCTCGGCTGTGAACATGATCGCGGAGGTGCCGAGGATGCCGCAGACCGCGTAAAGGATGCGGACGCTCTGCTTCTGGTTGAAGCCCATGTCGATCAGACGATGGTGCAGATGACCGCGGTCGGCCGTGAAGGGGCTTTTGCCGTGCGCGATGCGGCGGATGAACGCGAACGCGGTGTCGCAGATCGGAAGACCGAAGATCGACAGCGGGATCATGAACGAAATGACCGTGTGGAGCTTGAACACGCCGGTGACCGAAATGACCGCCATCGTGTAGCCGAGGAAGAGCGCGCCGGTGTCGCCCATGAAGATCTTCGCGGGGTTCGAGTTGAACGGCAGGAAGCCGATGCAGGAGCCGACGACGATCGCGGTCAGCAGCGCGACGACGTACTCGCCTTTCAGCAGCATGACCATCAGCAGAGAGACCGAGCAGATGGCGGACACGCCGCAAGCCAGACCGTCCAGACCGTCGATCAGGTTGATCGCGTTGGTCAGCGCGACGATCCACAGCACCGTGACCGGGATCGACCAGACGCCGAACGGGACATAGGTGCCGAAAAAGTTGATGAATTCGACGACGACGCCCTGCGAGACGGCGATCAGCGCGACGCCGATCTGCGCCGCGAGCTTGATCCATGCGTTGATGCGGAACACGTCGTCGATCACGCCGACGCCGACGATGATCAGACCGCCGAGATAAATGGCTTTCAGTTCGGGCGTCACGTCGCAGAACACGAGCGTGGCGACGACGAAGCCGGCAAAGATCGCAAGACCGCCGATGCGCGGAATGGGCTTTTTGTGCATCCGGCGTTCATCCTTCGGCACGTCGATCGCGCCGATCTTGTACGCCAGAACGCTGACCGCCGGAGTCGTGGTGAAGGTGATGAGACCTGCCAGCACGAGGGCGGCGGCAAGATAGATCAGCTGAGTGTATTCCATAAAACGAACCTGTTGCCCGAAGGCTTCTTTCCTTAATTATATTCAGATCCGGAAAACCGCAGGAAGCGTTATTTCGACGCGAGCATCGTGTTCAGCGCGTCGGCGAGATATCCGACGCCGGTGATGATCTGCTCGTCGCTCGGCGTGGAGTAGTTGAGACGGAAGCACTGGCTGGGCGCGTTCTCGTCGCAGTTGAACGCCTGTCCGGGGACGACGGCGACCTTCTTTTCGATGGAGAGCTTCATGAACCTGTCCTGCGGCAGGTAGTCGGGAAGCGTACACCAGATGAACAGACCGCCTTCCGGACGGGTGTATTTCACGCAGGACGGGATCTTTTTGTCCATTTCGGAGAGCATCAGCCCGCACTTGTGACGGTAGATGGCGCGGATGTCGGCGATGTGCGCGTCCATGTCGCACTCGGCGATATAGCGGTGGCAGAGCATCTGGAAGAAGATGTTCGTGTGAACGTCCTCGACCTGCTTGGCGACGACCATCTTCGTGACGACCGGTTCGGGTCCGCAGATGAAGCCGATCCTCATGCCGGCGGACAGGATCTTCGAGTAGGAGCCGGAGTAGACGACGATGCCGTCCTCGTCAAGCGACTTGATCGTCGGGATCTCCTCGCCCGCGAAGCGAAGCTCGCCGTAGGGGTTGTCCTCTAAAATCAGCACGCCGTACTTCTTCGCCAGAGCCAGCACCGCGCGGCGCTTTTCAAGCGACATACAGGTCCCGGCGGGGTTCTGGAAGGTCGGGATGAGGTAGAGGAGCTTCGCCTTCGGGTTGGCTTTCAGCGCGTCCTCCAGCTTTTCAAGGTCGATGCCGTCGTCGAGCAGCGGCACGCCGACGAGCTTCGCGCCGCAGGAACGGAAGGCGTTCAGCGCGCCGATGAAGCTCGGATTTTCGGCGATCACGACGTCGCCCTCGTTGCACATCGTCTTGCAGAGAAGCTCGATGCCCTGCTGACCGCCGGAGGTGATGATGGTCATGTCGAAATCGCGTCCGATGCCGAAGCGGGAGGAAAGACGGGTCTTCACGTCCTCGCGCAGAGCCGGGTAGCCCTCGGTGATGCTGTACTGGAGCGCGGCGGTCGAGCTGTCCTTGAAGATGTCGGCGGAAATGCGCGCAAGGTCGGCGACGGGGAAGGATTCGGGCGCGGGATTGCCTGCGGCGAACGAGATGATGGTCGGATCGGAAAGCGCCTTGAAGATCTCGCGGATGGCGGAGGGCTTGAGCGCTTTCATTTTTTCTGAGAACTGATATTCCATGTCGGTATCCCCTTTTTATGTCAGATGAAATGTTAATATTCTGTGAATGAACGGCGGCCATAACACGCCGATTATAATTCTCTCTCTATTGTACCACAAAGACATAGATAATTTCAAGTATGTTCTTTGAATTTTCATTGAATTTTCGGAAAAAATGTGTTAAAATGATACCGTTATCCTGAAATCCTGTGAAAATCCGGAGGAAACCATGAAGCTTGACGATTTCGAGTCCGTCGATTACGACGAGACAAACCCGCTGACGAAACGCTCGACAGCCCTTAAGGTGACGCTGCTCGTCCTGAAGATCCTCGTCTGGGTGCTATGCCTTTCCGTGACGGGCTTTCTGGTACTGCGCATCAACCTTTCAAAGACCCCGAAGGCGTTCCGCGAGCTGACGTGGACGCCCGAAATGACCGCTTCCGCCGAAGCCGCGATCGCAGCGGGCGGAAAGCTGGACGTCACCTATCAGCAGAACAGGGCGAACATCGACGACAAGGGGCTCTTTATGGTCACTGACCTCGCGTTCGCCGAGGAAAACGGGCAGGTGCAGATCTCGGTGCGCTGGAACCGCCGCTTCACGATCAACTGGCTGATGGAGCGCTATTCACTGAGCGAACGTCCGTCCGGCGAGCAGTTCATCTTCATGCTGACCGACGACAAGGGCAGTCTGTACACGAAATACACGTTCGCCGCGAAGGAAAACGCGATGTACGCCTTCCGCCGCGTGATCTTCGACGGGGTGGACCTTTCGGACCTCGATACGCTCTATTTAGACGTATATTATGGCGAAGATGTTTCACCGACCTGTCAGGTTTCCGCAAACTTTGTCATTTATGACAAAAACCGAGAGAAAATTCCGGTAAAAACCGACAAACCGAAATCGACCGATCTGACCTTTATCGCCGGTCCGGCGTATCAGAATCATCTGAACTGAAAAACGCCGCCGGTCTGACGGCGGCGGATCCTGAAAAGAGGCGTGAACTATGATCTATTCCGAACGGATCGCCGCGCTGCGCGAAAAAATGCGGGCATTGGGCGTCGATCTCGTCTATGTGCCGTCGGACGATTTTCACCAGTCCGAATACGTCGGCGCGTATTTCCGCTCGCGCGCATGGCTGTCCGGTTTTTCCGGCTCGGCGGGCGAGCTGATCGTCACGGCGGACGAAGCGCTGCTGTTCACCGACGGACGCTACTACATTCAGGCGGAGCGCGAGCTTGCCGGTTCGGGCGTGACGCTGATGCGGGCGGGCAGCGAGGGCGTGCCGACTCCCGCCGAATGGATGGGGAAAAAGCTGACGGCGGGACAGACCGCCGCGTACGACGGGCGCTGCGTCTCGTCGAAGACCGCCGGCGAGATCCGAAAAAAGCTGCCGGGCGTGACTGTCCGCACCGATCTCGATTTTCCGGGAATGCTCTGGGAAAACCGTCCCGCGCTCCCGTCGTCGAAGCTCTGGCGGCTCGATGAAAAGTACGCCGGACGTTCTCACGCCGAAAAGCGGGAGGACGTGCGCGCCGCGATGGCGGAGAAGGGCTGTACGGCGTTCGTGCTGTCGACGCTGGCGGACATCGCGTGGTTTTACGATCTGCGCGCCGACGACGTGCCGAACTCGCCGGTCTTCCTCGCGTTCTGCGTGCTGACGGAGAACGAGGACAAACTTTACGTCGGCGAAACCGCGGCGGCGGACGTGAAGGCTTCGCTTCTGGCGGACGGCGTGACGGTGCTTCCTTACGGGCAGTTTTTCGATGATCTGAAAACGCTGGCGGGCGAGGTCGTTCTGTACGACAAGGCGGCGGTCAGCGATGCGATCGTGTCCGCTCTTGCGGAGAACCGGACGGTCGACGCGCCGAATCCGACGCTTCTCCTCAAAGCGAAAAAGAACGCGGTCGAGCTTGAAAATCTGCGCCGCTGCCACGTCGCCGACGGACTTGCCGTCACGAAGCTGATGCTGGCGCTCCGCCGCCGCGACCCGGCGCTCAAGGACGAGCTGGCGGTCGAGCGGGCGGTGCTGGCCCTCCGGCGCGAATGCGCCGAGCTTGTCGGCGTGACCTTCGTCGAGGAATCGTTCGGGACCATCGCGGCTTACGGCGCGAACGCGGCGATGATGCACTACAAGGCAAACGCCCGGTCGAACACGGCGCTCCGGTGGGACGTACCGGCGGACGGAAGCGTGCCGATGCTGCTCGTCGATTCGGGCGGACACTACCTCGAAGGCACGACCGACATCACGCGCACGTTCGTCCTCGGAAAGCTGTCGGACGAGGTGAAGGAGCATTATACGCGCACCGCGTGCGGGATGTTACGGCTTCTCGCGGCGAAATTCCTTGACGGCATGACGGGCGCGTCGCTCGACGTGCTGTGCCGCGAACCGCTTTGGGAGATCGGCATCGACTACCGCTGCGGAACGGGTCACGGCGTCGGCTATCTGCTCTCGGTCCACGAGGGTCCGAACCGCTTCCAGTGGCGCACGGGTCACGCGAAGATCGAGCCGGGCATGGTGACGACCGACGAGCCGGGCGTTTACGTCGAGAACAGCCACGGCATCCGCATCGAAAACGAGCTGGCGGCGCGGCTTGACGAGCATAACGAGTACGGACAGTTCCTGTCGTTTGAAAACCTGACCTTCTGCCCGATCGACCTCGACGGGATCGACCGCTCGAAGATGGACGAGAGCGACGTGCGGCGGCTGAACGCCTACCACCGCTCGGTGTACGAAACGCTGTCGCCCTACTTTAATGCACACGAATGTGAGGAGCTTGCGGCTGTTACCCGCGCTATATAAACTAATGAAGAAAACAGAG
>JAZRXB010000243.1:0-5529 GCA_045600005.1 Eubacteriales bacterium
CTCCGTTTTAATCATCCCCCGCAGACCGCGAAGGCGCTCTGCGGGGACGGTTTTGCCGGATCACCGGCGGACGGCGGAATCTTCGAGAAATAATTTTCTCAAATTTCATATTTGCTCTTGACAGACATCAAATTATATAGTATAATATCTAAGAGAGAAAAAATCTCTGGAGATGTTAATCTCTTTTCCACTTGCGGAGGGAGGGATTGTATAATGGCAGAGGTCAGAGTAAAAGAAAATGAATCGCTCGATAGTGCGCTTCGCAGATTCAAGAGACAGTGCGCAAGATCCGGAGTGCTTTCGGAGCTCCGTAAGAGAGAGCATTACGAAAAGCCGAGCGTAAAACGCAAGAAGAAGTCTGAAGCAGCTAGAAAGCGCAAATCGAAATAAGTTCCGCAAGCTATTTATGATGTGCTTCTGAGTGAAAGGGAACGGTGTCAAAGCCGTTCCCTTTCATTTTTTGAAAAAACACCATTCCCGCACCTTTTCGCAGTTTTTCGGTCAACTTGTCCGGCGGGGGTTGCCTATTCGGATGGGACGTAGTATAATGATGTTAAGTTTCGGGGAAAAAATCCCGAAAACTTTGCCTTGACAACCCCGGAAGGATTGGGTAAAATGATAGTGATAAGCGCGCAGGGTGCGCGTTTTCAAATCATCCGGTAATATGGAGGAAAATATCATGAAGATCCTTTTTGACGAGTCGCGGCAGACGTTCCTTCTCAGCTCGAAGGAAATGACCTATGCGATGGCGGTTGTCGGCGGTAAGCTGTTTAATCTTTACTGGGGGCCGGCGCTGGACAGCGCGGCTGACCTTGACCCGATCCTGACGGAAAAAGGACGGTACGGCTGGCGCAAGTACGGCTATGCCTATTGCGAATACCGTTCGTGCGAGCCGTTCGACTTCGGCGAACCGGCTTTGAAGGTCTGCTTTGCCGACGGCGCGCAGACGCTTCGGCTCCGCTATGTCAGCCATGAGATCGACGGCGATAAGCTGACCATTCTGTTAAGAGACGAATACTATCCGCTCGAATGCACGCTCGTGTATCAGACGTGGGGCGACCTGCCGCTCATCGGCAGAAGCGCCGTCATCCGCAACACCGGTGACGAACCCATCCGCCTCGATACCGCCAAGAGCGCGACCTTCCAGCTCCCGTCCGGACGCGACTGGCGCGTCACGCATTACTGCGGCGCGTGGGCGGCGGAATATCATAAGAATCAGACGATGCTCACGCAGGCGCGTCTGGTGCTTCAGCACAGCAACCTGACCGGCGTATCCTCCGAAGTCACGCCCTTCTTCGCGCTTGACGAGGGCGGAAAGGCGACCGAGACGACCGGCGAGGTCTATTTCGGCGTGATGCAGTGGAGCGGCGACTTTGAACTGACGATCGAAAATCAGTACGGCAAGGGCGTTTCGGTCACGGGCGGCGTGAGCCACGAGACTGCGCGCATCCCGCTGGCTGGCGGCGAGAGCTTTGAAACGCCGGTCTTTGTCGGCGGCTTCTCTCCCTGCGGCTTCGGACGCATGAGCGAAATTTTCTACGACTGGCAGTTCGATCACATCCTGCCGCGCGGCGCGAAGAAGGACAAGGCGCATTCTCCCTTCCCGATCATTTACAATTCGTGGTATCCCTACGAATTCAGCGTCAACGAGGAGAATATCCTCGGTCTGATCCCGAAGGCGGCTTACATCGGCGCGGAGCTGTTCGTCATCGACGACGGCTGGATGAAGAAGCGCGTCAACGATAAAGCCGGACTGGGCGACTGGGTGCTGGACGAGGAGCGTTTCCCGCACGGCATGGGCGTCATTTCGGACGCCTGCCATGAGAACGGTCTGCTGTTCGGTCTGTGGGTCGAGCCGGAGATGGTCAATCCCGACAGCGACCTCTACCGTGCGCACCCCGACTGGATCCTTTCCGAGCCGAACCGCGAGCGCACGCTGATGCGCACGCAGTGCATTCTCGATATGTCCCGCGACGATATCACCGACTGGACGATCGCATGGCTCGACGACCTGATCGTCACCGCGAAGCTCGACTATGTGAAGTGGGACATGAACCGCGTCGTCAGCGAAGCCGGTCTGCACGCGCTGGACAGCGGGCTCGCTGTTAAATATATGAAGAACGTGCGCCGCATCTGGCAGCACCTGAACGAAAAGTTCCCGGATCTGCTGCTCGAAAACTGCGCGTCCGGCGCCGGCCGCGCCGACTTCGGCATGGTCCCGTTCGCGGACCGCATCAACCGCTCGGACAACGCCGACCCGGTCGACGTACTGCAGCTGCACGAAGGCTTTTCGACCTTCCTTGTCCCGAAGTCCGCGGGAGGCGCGGGCAACGTCTCGCCTTCGCCGTACAACGTGAACGGGCGCTATATCCCGCTCGACTACCGCATCGACCTCGGCATGACCGGCTCGATGAGCATCGGCATCAACCTGCTCAAAGCGCCCGACGACGAGATCGAAAAGCTCCGTGAAGCGACCGCGCGCTACAAGGTCATCCGTCCGGCTCTGCACGATTCCTACGTCTACCGCATCGCGTCGGCGTTTGAGAACAATTACGTCGTGCTGGAGTACTGCAAACGCGACCGCAGCCAGTTCACGGTCTTCGCGTTCGGTCACGGTCTGCACCACTGGGACAAGAATCTGCCGCGCTTCCGTATGCGCGGACTGGATCCCGACGCGGTTTACGTTTCGGGCGATCTGCGCATGACCGGCAAAGCGCTGATGAATATCGGACTCAATATACCGCTGAAGGGAGATTATTCCCACAGGGTCATCACCTTCGTGCGGGAGGAATAAACAGGAACAGGAGATATCTGGAAGATGAAAAACGGAAAAATCGGCTACGCCGTCACCGGTCTCGGCATCGGCAAGGCGCACGTGGACGCCGCCGCCAATTCGGAGAAATGCGAGCTTGTCGCGGTCTGCGACCTCATTCAGGAGAAGATGGACAAGGTAGTCGAACGCTATCCCGGCACGCTGACCTATACGAGCTTCGATGAAATGCTGAAAAATCCCGACATCGACGTCGTTTCGATCTGTCTTCCCAGCGCCATGCACGCCGAGTTCGCCGTGCGCGCGATGGAAGCGGGAAAGCACGTTCTCGTGGAAAAGCCGATCGACATCACGGTCGAGGCGGCGATGAAGATCGAGGAAGCGCGCGTCCGCACCGGAAAGATCGCGGGCGTCATCCATCAGAACCGCAACAACGCCGTCATGAAGCCGATCAAGGAAGCACTCGACGCGGGACGTCTCGGCAAGCTCGTGCTGGGGACCTTCGCGGTCAAGTGGTACCGCGACCAGCATTATTACGAGGGCTGGCACGGCACGTGGGCGATGGACGGCGGCGGATCGCTGATGAATCAGGCGGTCCACACGGTCGACCTGATGCAGTGGCTGATGGGCGACGCGGCGAGCGTTCACTCCACGATGGGCATTTATAACCACGACATCGAGACCGAGGACATGACCGCATCCGTTATCACCTTCAAGAGCGGCGCCGCCGCGACCTTCGTCAGCACGACCTGCGCTTATCCCGGCATCTGCACCGACATCCAGCTTTACGGCACCGGCGGAACCATCGAAGCCGACGCGGACATCCTGAAGCGCTGGAAGCTGCGCGACGCGGACGACGAGGACGAGGAAGAGGAGGAAATGCTCGAAAAGTACGGCGGCGGCAACCGCATCGCCGAGAAAGCCGATCCGATGCTCGTCACCGGTCACGCTTCGATGGTCGAGAATATGCTCGACGCGGTAATGAGCGGCACCGACCCGCAGATCCTTCCTCTGGAAGCGATCAAGAGCGTCCGCATCGTCAACGCCATCTACGAATCGGCGAGAACCGGAAAGACGATCTATTTCGACTGACAGGCGTTCCGAACGGCGGGACTTTGTTAAATAACTGTTAAAAGCACGCCGCGGCGGCAATGCCGCGGCGTGCTTTTGCCGAAAAAACTGTGATAATGAATAAAAAGGCCCGAGTAATACAAGCACATTCCACAATTCAATCAAATTCATAATTGTGACAAATAATCCGCTATTATTGTTCACAAATTATCTGTATAATAATCATTGTAAGAACAGGGAAGCATCTGCGCGCCGAACTGTTCTGACAAATAATTTATGGAGGATCTTGCTATGAAGAGATCTTTATCTGTTCTTCTTGTCGTAGCTATGGTCGCCGCCCTCTTCACGATGGGTATGACTGTTTCCGCAGCCGGCACCAACGCTTTTGACAAGGAAACCTTCCGTGTTGCCGCTACCAGCATTCTGTACGACAACATCGACAACACCGGTGGATCGTCCGGTAACGCATTCAACTACGCAGCTAACTATGGTACCGGTCGTAATGACAAGGGCGATACTGTCGTTTACGACAATATCGACTTCGGTTCCAAGGGCGCTTCCAAGGTTACCGTAAACTTCGGTTTCCATAACCCTGAGAAGTACAGCGAGACCAAGTTCGCAGTTTACATTGACAATCCCTACGGCGACCCGATCGCTAACTGGACTGTTAAGAAGGGCGAAACCAAGGGCTCCGAAATTGTCAACCACGTCGAAATGACTGCTGACTGCGCAGTTGCTCCTGGTAAGCATGACGTTTACTTCATGGCTACCAACGAAGCATCCGGTTCCTTCGACTACATCTACTTCACGGAAGCTTCCACGAAGGTCGCTGCTACGAAGACCGTTGCTAACGTTCTTACCTATCCGAAGCTCAATCCGTTCAGCACCGACACCTCCAACAAGGACGTCGCTCTGAAGGTTATCCCCTCCACCATCATTCTTGACCAGATCAACACCAAGGATCAGGGCGGTTCCGGCAAGTCCATCGCTTACATGGAAGCTAACGGCGTCGGTTACTCCTCCAAGGACGACCTGGTAGTATTCCCGAACTGCGACTTCGGTAAGAAGGGCGCAAAGAAGGTTACCATCAACTTCGCATACAACAAGGCTGATACCACCGCTCAGATCGGTATCTTCATCGACAATCCTTACAAGGATGCTCCCGATGCAACCATTACCGTTAAGCCGACTGGTGGTTGGGACCTCACGAAGGCTCAGCCGTTCTCCGCTGACATCAGCGTCGGCGCCGGCATCCACACCGTATTCGTCCGCTTCATGGATGGCAACTCCGGCTCGTTCGGCAACGTTGTCTTCACTGAAGGCGATAAGGATCTGACCGTTGCTGCAGCTACCACCAAGGCTGCAACCACTCCTGACCTCGTAGTACTTCCGATCGCAGCAGCAGTTGCTTCGCTCGCAGGTATCGTTGTCTCCAAGCGCAGAAAGTAATTTCGGTTACTTAAAAACGGCGCAGCCATCCGGCGGCTTCCAATAAGACAGTAACAAACGATTACTGACATAGGGTAGCTGCCAGACGGGCTGCACCGAAAAGAGCAGGCATATCTGAGGATGATCCCTCGGCTATGCCTGCTTTTTCTCATTTATGCCGCTTCCCTTTGCCGTGCATCTGATACAGCGGCGCTTTACCCCTCATATTTTGCTGAATCTTCCATGTATCCGCTCGGCTC
>JAZRXB010000244.1:0-6653 GCA_045600005.1 Eubacteriales bacterium
AACTTCGCGTCGAGATAGACCGCGTTGATGAGAAGCATCACCGTGGCGGGTTCGAGCCTGTGGAGCATATCCTTGATGAGCCCCTCGGTCTTTTCCTCGATCCAGCTGTTCACTTTTTCGGTCGACTTCGACAGCGGGCAGCGGAACGTTTCGGCGGCGAATGCGTCCGCGAGGGTTTTTTCAAAAGCGTCGGACGGCGTGAAGCACGTGTCGCACCAGATCGAGTTGGCGCTGTGGAAGGTCAGGTCGAGCTTCGACAGCTTTTCGGTCAGCGCCTTCGCGTCGGCGTTCAGCCCTTCGAGGTCGGCTTCGGTCAGACCGAAGGCGGCGAGCGTTCCTCCGCGCGCGCCGTTCGCGGTCATCGCCATCGCGTACCACGCGGACAGCGGCGAGATCAGCGCGTTTTTGCCGTCCGCACCGGCGGTGGACTGCTTCCAGAGCGCGGACTGGAACGCGGAAAGGTCGGCGAGCGAACCGAAGGACGCGGCTTCCCCGTCGTCGGGGACCGTCCGCTGTTCGGGAACCTCTGTGATGTTGACCCCGGCGGCGACCAGCGCGCCGAGAATGAGCGAAAGAATACGTTTGAACATGGTTTAACCTCCGATCTTGCGCGTCAGCTCGCCGGGCTTTGCCGGGACGTCAGACGGTTCGGCGGGCGCTTCGGGCGGCAGCTCGCCGGGCGCGTTGTATTCGCCGCAGAAGACGACCGCGCCGGTCGTTTTTTCGACGACCGCCCAGACGAACGGCCGGTCGAGCGTGAGGATGAACGGCGATTTGGTCGGCATCGCGGTCGTCATGGCGATCATCACGACGGTCGCGGCGGCGGCTTCGGTCCCTTCCTCGTCGAGGATCAGGCGGGCGTTCTGCAAAACGTCGCTGATGTAAAGGTTCGCGTCGCCTTCCTTCACCCTGCCCAGACCGGACAGATCGGCTTCCCACGGGTCGAACGCTTCGCCGAAGCCAAGCTCCATCAGCGGCTTCACAAGGCTCTGGCTGGTCGAAACCTCGAATTTCGGCATCGAAAGGACGGTGCGCTGCGGCTCGGCGCTCTCGATCAGTTCCTTAAAGCTGTAATTTTCGCCGAGGAAGCGGATGAAATCGGGCAGCGTGAGCGTGTTGTCGTCGGGCATGAGCGCGACGAACTCGAAGCGGTCGTCGTCGTAGGGCAGGACGATCCCCGTCAGATCGTCGTCGTTGACGATCATCTGCGACGCGGTTTTGTGCATGAAGTCGGTTTTGACCGCTTCGCCGTCCTTCGGATAGAAGTCCTGCTGATAGGTCGCTTCGTGCGTGAAGGGCGAGCGCCACTTTGCCTTCATGTAAAGCGTGTTGATGAGCAGCATGACGGTCGCTTCGTCAAGTTCACTTAACATATCCCTGATCATGCCGTTCGTGTGTTCCTCGATCCAGCTGTTGACGCGGGCGACCGAACGCGGCAGGTCGGCGGCGATCGCTTCGCCCATGAAATATTCCTTCACGAGCTTCACCATATCGGGGTCCACTTCAAGGCGGTCGTCGACCCAGATCGAGTCGGCGGCTTCAAAGACGGTGCTTCCCTTCTGTTCGGTCAGCACGGAGAGCAGCTCCGCGGCGGTCTCGTTGAAGACCTGACGGTTCTCGCCGGTGCAGCCGAGGCTCGAAAAGGCGTCGACCGTCGAATTTTTCGCGCCGTTCGCGGTCATGGCGAGCGCCAGCCACGCGGACGCGGGCGACAGGACGGTGTTTTCCGCGTCGGACGCGGTTTTCGCCCAAAGCTCCATCGAGAAGCGGCTCATGGCGTCTAAAACTTCTTCTTTTGTTTCGATTTTCGTTTCGGTTTCCTCCTTTATGGGGGCGCTTGGCGTCTGCGCGGGCGCTGCGGTCAGCACGCCGGCGGCGATCAGGGCGGACATGATGAGAGACAGGACCTTGTTGAACATGGATATTTCCTCCGTTATCAGTATTCATTCATAAAACAAGACGTTTTCCGCACGGAAAGGTTCCTTTTTTTCATGGAAAATTATTGTTAAAAGTATGTAAATCAGTTGAAAATTCGCGTGAAAATGCCGTCTACCCCTTGCAAACGCCCGGAAATTGTGCTATAATAAAATGCGAATCATCACACCTAAGAAAGGAAACGATCGAATTGCTTTCCGCTCTGCGAAATTTTCTGCTGACATTTCTCATCGCCGCGCTGATTTTCGGCGGACTGGCGTATCTGATCGTCGGCTTTGTTTTAAGTACGCTGACCGACGTGACCGTTCCTTCGACCGAGCCGGACGATACCATCCGTCTGACGCTCCCGGAGGACACCGACCCGCCGACCACGGACGTTCCCCCTCCTCCCGACGAGGAGCCGATCGTCGGCGAGACCTTCAATATCCTGCTGGTCGGCTCGGACTATCAGCCCGACATTTTCGACGATTATCATTATGAAGAAAACTATACGGGAACCGGCTTCCCCGACAAGCGCTCGCGCAAGTACGGCGCGGATATGCTGATCCTCGTGCGCGTGGATAAGACCGCGCGGAAATTCATCTTCTGCCCGATCCCCCGCACGACGCGCGTGCTGGTCGACGGTCTGAACACGCAGATCGGCGACGTTTACGCGGCGAAAAACATGGAATTCCTCTGCGGCAAGGTCGCGGGACTGACGGGGCTTGAGATCAACTACTGGGCGACGCTCGACGTGGGCGGCATCGCGGACGTCGTGAACGCGCTGGGCGGCGTGACCTACTACGTCCCGGAAAACATGGAGTACGAGGACGAGGAACAGGGGCTGGTCATCAATCTGAAAAAGGGTACGACCAATCTGAACGGCGAAAAGGCGGCGCAGCTGCTCCGCTACGCCGGTTACGGCACGAATTCACGCATGAATACCGCTGTCGACTTCCTGAAAGCGATGCTCGCAAAGCTGACGAACATCTCGAATCTCTCCAAAGCGCCCGATTTTTACCGCGCGGCGACCCGAACGGTCAAAACGAACTTCACATCGGACGATTTCATGAACAATCTCGACCTGATCTTCGCCTACTCGAAGTTTGAAGCCGTGACGATCACCTACCCCGGCTCGACCAAAATGACCGAGGGTGTGACCTACTTTGAACCGGCGCTGACGAACGCGATGAGCCTTTTCAGTCAGTATAAATAAATCCGGAGGATATTACTATGCAATACGACGAACGGACGCTGGAGGTTTTTGACGAATATGAACGCAGATTCGCCGAAGCCCGCGCCGGAAGAAAGCTGCGCAAGCCGTGGCTGCCCGAAGACCGCGCCGAGATCATCGAAACGACGAAGGACTGCCTTGCTTTCCGCGAGGAGCTTGTCCCCGACGTCAAGCCGACGTTCGGAAAACCGTTTGAACATCTCGGCATGGGCGTGCGGCACCTCCGCTTTGAATCTTGGAAGGGCTTCCTCGGCGCGGCGACGCTCTATTCGCCCGACGGCGAGGGCTTCTCGAAGCCCGAAACGAAGCGTCCGCTCGTGGTCGTCTGCCCCGGTCACGGCGCGGGCGGACGGCTGTCCCCGTCTTACCAGTATATGGCAATGAGACTGGCCCGTCAGGGCTTCCACGCGCTGCTCGTCGAGAACATCGGTCAGGGCGAGCGTCAGAATCAGGGACACTGGGAGGTCCTCAGCCCGTTTTATGCCGGACTGACGATGCAGGGACTGATCGTGATGGAGACCGTCGCGCTCATCCGCTGTATGGCGAAGCAGCCCTACGTCGACGCGGAAAAGCTCGGCGCGTGCGGCAATTCGGGCGGCGGAACGCTCACCTGCTTCCTGTCCGCGACCTGCCCGGAGCTTGCCGCCATTGCGTCGACCGGCTACCCGAACGAGCTTGCGTTCCTCTTGCAGAAGGAAAAAAAGCACTGCGCGTGCAACATCATCCCGCATTTCGCCGGACGGCTTGAAATGTGGGAGATCTATTCATCCTTCGCGCCGAAGCCGCTTTACATCGGTCAGGGCGAGGAAGACCACTTCTTCCCCGTCAACTGGTTCGTGCGCATGGCGCGCAAGGTCCGGACGACCTACACGTACACCGGCGGTCTATGCCGACCGGTCGTCACAAAGACGCCGCACCCGTGGTCGACCTATTCGCGCCACAACATCAGCCAGTTCTTCGCGGACGTGTTCGGCGGCGACAACGCTTTCGACGGGAACGACGAGCGCCCGGAGGAGCTGCTCCCCCTCTGCGAGCCGATCCTCTGCCCGGACGAATCGCTCGACGTGGACGGTCTGTGCGAGTCGCTGACCGGCAAAAAGCTGCCGGACGGCATGACGCTCGATCAGATCTTCGTGCCGAAATACCGTCTCGACGACGCGGAAGCGATGCGTATGCTCGCGCAGTTCGAGTCGGCGTTCTGATAAAAATATGAGCGATTACATAAGGTCGAATACTGGTTTGAAGCAGCGCGCTATGATCTCGAAACGGCACATGCCATGTTTCAGACAAAGCGGTTTCTGTATATCGGTCTGATGTGCCACCAAACGATAGAGAAGTCCTTGAAAGGGTATTACGTCTTTAGGAAACCGAATGAGGAACTGCCCTTCCTTCATCGTTTGATAAAGCTTGCAAACCTGTCTGGACTCAGTGCCGAAATGACAGAGGAACAATTACTGTTTTTGGAGCGTCTTTCGCCGCTCAATATCGAAGCCCGGTATCCTGCGTACCGGGAGGATTTAACAAAAGTTTTGTCTGATAAAGTCTGTCTTTCACTGCTGCGGGAAACGGAGGAATTCATGCAATGGATCAAAACCAGGTGCTGCTGATTGCAAAAAAGTTCTCTGACGAAATCAAGGACTTCATTACACCGCTTTCTGTCTATCTTTTCGGCAGCTATGCGCGTGGAAATCAGCATCGGGACAGCGATATTGACATTGCCGTCATCGTTGACCATGTAGATCAGTATTACGAAACTCTGATTCGGCTTTATCATGCGGCACGGCTGGTCTCGGATGACATTGAACCTCATCTGCTGATCGAGGGACGCGACCCCGGCGGATTCCTCAATACGGTCAGAAAAAGCGGAATCAAAGTCGCATAAACAAGTTCAAAATTACCGCCCGTCTGTACGCCGCCAGCGTGCATACGGGCGGGTGAAAGGAAATATTAACATGAAAAACACCGAAAAAACCATGGACAAGATCGTTGCCCTCTGCAAAACCCGCGGCTTTGTGTATCCGGGCAGCGAAATCTACGGCGGACTTGCCAACAGCTGGGACTACGGTCCTCTCGGCGTTGAACTGAAAAACAACGTCAAGCGCGCGTGGTGGAAAAAGTTCGTTCAGGAAAACCCCTACAACGTCGGTCTGGACGCCGCGATCTTAATGAACCCTGAGGTCTGGGTCGCATCCGGTCACGTCGCTACCTTCAACGACCCGCTGATCGACTGCAAGGCGTGCAAGATGCGCCACCGCGCCGACAAGCTCGTCGAACAGTACGTTCACGACAACAACATCACCGGCGTCAACGTCGAAGCCATGGACGGCGAAGCGCTCGTCGCTTACATCCGCGACCAGCAGATCCCCTGCCCCGGCTGCGGCAAGTCGGATTTCACCGACATCCGCAAGTTCAACCTGATGTTCAAGACCCATCAGGGCGTCACCGAGGACACCTCGAGCGAGGTTTACCTCCGTCCGGAGACCGCGCAGGGCATTTTCGTCAACTTCAACAACATCGCCCGCACGACCCGCCGCAAGCTGCCGTTCGGTGTCTGCCAGGTCGGTAAGTCCTTCCGCAACGAGATCACGCCCGGCAACTTCATCTTCCGTATCCGCGAGTTCGAGCAGATGGAGCTTGAATTCTTCTGCAAGCCCGACACCGACCTCGAATGGTTCCGGTACTGGCGCACCTACTGCCACGAATGGCTGAAATCGCTCAACGTCAAGGACGAAAACCTCCGCCTGCGCGACCACGAGAAGGAGGAGCTGTCCTTCTACTCCAAGGCGACCACCGACTTCGAGTACCTGTTCCCGTTCGGCTGGGGCGAGCTCTGGGGCGTTGCCGACCGCACGAACTACGACCTCACGCAGCATCAGAACCACTCCGGTCAGGATATGACCTATTTCGACGCCGAAACGAACGAGCATTACATCCCCTACGTCGTCGAACCGTCGCTCGGCGCTGACCGCATGACCCTCGCGCTTCTCTGCGAAGCCTACGACGAGGAAGTCATCGACGCCGAAAAGAACGACGTCCGCGTCGTCATGCACTTCCATCCGACCATCGCGCCCTTCAAGGTCGCCGTCCTGCCGCTGTCCAAGAAGCTCGCGCCCGAAGCGAACGAGGTCTACGCACAGCTCGCGAAGGATTTCATGACCGACTACGACGAGACCGGTTCGATCGGCAAGCGCTACCGCCGCGAAGACGAGATCGGTACGCCTCTCTGCGTCACCTACGACTTCGAGTCGAAGGAAGACGGCTGTGTCACGGTCCGCGACCGCGACACGATGGAGCAGGTGAGAGTCCCGATCGCAGACCTCCGCGCCATGATTGACAAGAAGGTGAACCTGAACAACCTTCTTCGCAACCTATAGACCTGAAATATTTCTAAACCAATTATTTAACCAATATAAAAAGAATCAGTAAGCTTAGCTTATCGCACTTTTTGTTTGTGGTGCACTGACGTTCACCGCATGCTACGATGACTCTGATCTTCAGAAGAGGA
>JAZRXB010000245.1:0-2115 GCA_045600005.1 Eubacteriales bacterium
TGGCACGCTTGCTTGCATCTTTCCCGTCATACTGTACAAATTTCGTCGGCATAGGAGGTACTATGCCCTCCTCAATTTGTTTCGTCTGACGGGAAATCTGACGGCGCAATCGCACCATCAGAACTGTGCGGTAATGCCTTAAAATATTCTATCATATTTGTCGTATTTTGTCAAGAGAAACGCGAAAAAAGACGGTTATCATAAGTATCGCATTTTGTCATCAGAAAAACGAAAAAGAGCCGGAACCGCCCGGCTCTTTTTCGTTCAGAACTGCTTTCGGATGCGTTCGAGCGCGCCCTTTTCGATGCGGGAGACCTGCGCCTGCGAGATGCCGATCTCGTCGGCGATCTCCATCTGCGTGCGTCCGGCGTAGTAGCGCTTGCCGATGATATCGCGTTCGCGCGGCGACAGACCGGCGATGGCTTCCTTTAATGCGATGTCTTCGAGCCACGCCTCGTCGCCGCCGTCCTTGTCGCTGATCTGGTCGACGACGCAGATCGGGTCGCCGCCGTCGGTATAGACCGGCTCGTAAAGGCTCACCGGCTCGACGATGGCTTCGAGCGCGGCGGCGATCTCGGCGGGCGAGGTCTGCATTTCCGACGCGATCTCGGGAACGGTCGGTTCGCGGTCGAGCTTCCGGGCGAGCGCTTCGCGCACGGTGAGGGCGCGGTAGGCGAGGTCGCGCACCGAGCGGCTGACACGGATGGTCGAATTATCGCGCAGGTAGCGCCGGATCTCGCCGATCATCATCGGCACGGCGTAGGTGCTGAACTTCACGTCGAGCGACAGGTCGAAGTTATCGACAGCCTTGATCAGTCCGACGCATCCGACCTGAAACAGGTCGTCGGGATTTTCGCCCCGTCCGGTGAAGCGCTGGACGATGGACAGCACCAGTCTGAGGTTCCCGGCAATCAGCTCGTCCCGCGCCGACCGGTCGCCGTCATGTGCGCGCCGGAGCAGTTCGGTCTTCTCCTCGGCGGTGAGCGTTTTGAGTTTTGAAGTATTGACGCCGCAGATCTCGACCTTTCCGCGGCAGACGTTCCGTGCCATGTTCCTGTTCCTGACCTCTCTGACGGATTCATTGTGTCAGGTAGTATTGCCGGAACCGGGCGCGTTTTATACAACGCCCAATTTTTACCTGTTGGGCGTTTGTAAAGCGCCCTACATCCTATATGAGCTGCTTGTGCAGCCCACTACTTAACATTTTTCCTGACTTGTCAGTCTGGGGATGGAGAGGGAGATGGAAACCATCTGCCGAAGGTTTCCATCTCCCTCTCCATCCCCCTCTCCATCGCCGGACTGTCAAGTCAGGAAAAATTGAAAGTAGGAGGGCTTAACAAGCCCCAAAAGTCCTGAAAGTGGGTGGCACTGTCGCCCTCCTTTCCATCCCCGGACTGGCAGGTCTGAAAAATAATAAGTAGGGGCTAAAAAGCCCGTATATTTGACAAGGAAGCAGACAAAATGTAGTGGGCGGCAGACTCCCCGCTCACCGGCTGTCAGAAGAATCAGAGCCGGCAGAGGACGAAGGAGAGGAAGCGGTCGAGGGCGAAGCCCCGCCCAGACTCATCGAGCGGTATTCGCCGGGCGTCATGCCCTTTTCGAGCTTGAAAACCTGCGTGAACATCGACGGCGACGAGAACCCGCAGCGCTCCGAAACGGCGCTGACCGGCAGAGCCGTCGAAACGAGCAGATTCACCGCCATCTGAATGCGGTAGAAATTGAGATAGCGGTGGAGCGTCATGCCCGTCTCGCGGCGGATGAGACGGTTGACGTAGACCTCGTGATAGGAGACGCTTTCGGCGATCTCGGCGTTGGTCAGCGGGCGCGCGTAGTTGTCGCGGATGAACGCGATCACACGGTCGACCGTTCCGCCGGGTTCGTCGCTTCCCGCAGACGCGCGGACGGCGGCGGTCAGCACTTTTTTGAGCAGAGCGGACGCCGTTTCGCGCCAGTAGAGCCGCTGTTCGCGGACCTCGCGGACGAGCGCTTCGAGGTCGCCCTCGACCGACTGCATATTTTCGCAGACGAGCAGATGCGAGAGGGCGGGACATTCGTCGATCGGTCCGCTCGGCGAGCGTACGCCACGGCTGCGGCGCGTGGAAGGGCAAGAAGGAG
>JAZRXB010000246.1:0-5033 GCA_045600005.1 Eubacteriales bacterium
ACGGGTCGGCGAACGCGGCTCGAACGGCGCGGCGCGGCAGACACGGGTCGGCGAACGCGGCTCGAACGGCACGGCGCGGCGGACACGGGTCGGCGAACGCGGCTCGACCGGCGCGGCGCGGCGGACACGGCGGGCGCATCCGGTTCCCGTTTATCGTTTTCCGCTGCAAAAGCGGCGTATGCGGAACTTTCCGCATACGCCGCTTCGCTCTCAGTCGGACAGGTCCGCGTAGAGCGAACCGCCGGTCAGACGTGCGAGCGCTTCCTCATCCGGCGCGTTCTCCTGACAAAACCACACCGCCATCGAACGCTCCGCGTCCGTCCCCTCCCGTTCCGTTTTCGTCAGATCGTCTCTGAAAGCGCAGACTTTCAGAGGTTTTTATCAGTATAGCACATTCCGCGCCGTCTGTAAAGTCCCCGGCTGAATTCCGTGAAAATTCCGCCGCTCCCCTTGCCATTCCGGGGAAAATGTGCTATAATGGAAAAAAAACGGCGGTCAGCGCCGGCGGCAAGGGAGAGATTTCAAATGGAATACAGAACGCTCGGCAAAACGGGACTTCGCGTCTCGCGCATGGGATTCGGCGGGATCCCGATCCAGAAGACCGACAAGGCCGCCATGAGACGGCTCGCGGAAAAAATGCTCGAAAACGGCGTCAATTACATCGACACCGCCAAGGCCTACACGGTCAGCGAGGAGTTCATCGGGTACGGCGCCGCCGGAATGCGGGACAGATTCGTCCTTGCGACCAAGAGCATGGCGCGCACCCGCGAAGCGATGGCGCACGACATCGAGGACAGTCTCACAAAGCTCGGAACCGACTACATCGACCTCTATCAGGTCCACAACCCGACCATGGAGCAGTTCGAAGCGGTCATGGCGCCCGGCGGCGCGCTCGAAGCGCTTTTTGAAGCGAAAAAGGCGGGAAAGATCGGACACCTCGGCGTCACGCTGCACTCCGCCGAGGTCTTCGAGCGGGCGCTCGACGCGGACTGGGTGGAAACGATCATGTTCCCGTACAACATCGTGGAGACGCAGGGGAGCCGTTTCATCGACCGCTGCGCCGAAAAGAACATCGGCTTCATCGCCATGAAGCCTCTGGCGGGCGGCGCGATCGAGGACGCGGAACTCGCGCTTCGCTGGATCATATCGAATCCCGCCGTCACGGTCGTCATCCCCGGCATGGCGGAGGAGCGCGAGCTTGACGAAAACCTCGCCGCGTGCGAAAACGGCTCGCCCTTATCCGAAGCGGACGAAAAGCGCGTCGCCGCCATCCGGGAATCGCTCGGCTCGGCCTTCTGCCGCCGGTGCAATTACTGCGCGCCCTGCACGGTCGGCATTTCGATCCCGAACGTCTTCCTGTTCGCGGGCTATCTCAACCGCTACGACCTCGAAAAGTGGGCGCGGGAGCGCTACGGGACCTTAAAGGTGAAAGCGTCCGCGTGCATCGGCTGCGGCGCGTGCGAGAGCCGCTGTCCGTATCATCTGCCCATCCGTGAAATGCTTGAAAAAGCGGCGGCGGATTTCGGCGAAACGACCGAAAAGAAGGAAAACTGACCGTCGGCGCGGCGGTTCGTCCGCTTCACTCCGACCGCGGTCGAGGGTTACGGAAGGATCGCGTCCTTCGATCCGGCGCTTGAAAAGAATGGGGACTGAGAACGTTCATCGGAAAACCGGGGATGCAGAAGCATCCCCGGTTTTCCGCGTTCACATCCTGATCTCCGTCACCCACAGCGCGTTGTCCGAGCCGTAAGCCTCGCAGCCCTTCGGCTGCATCCACTCCGACACGACGATCATCGCCTCGTGCGCGTTCAAATTGCATACGCCGAAATTGCCGAGCCGCGCGCCCCGCTCCGGGACCGCGATGAACTCCGTGTCCCGCACAAGGCGCAGCGTTCCCGTGTCGACCTCCGACACGAACAGCGGCGCGCGGTGGCGGAAGACGTGATCGTTGTTCCCCGCTTTCCGCGTATAGACGAGGAACAGCTTCCCGCCGCAGGTGAGAAAATGCGACTGCGTGTTGTAGGTCGGCACGATCTCCCCGTCGTCCCAGCGCCAGAGTACGGGGTCGGTGTAGGTGAGCCCGTCGCGGCTCTCGCTCACGTATCCGTGCGTGTCGCCGCGGATGGTGTGCAGATATTTCCCGTCCGCGAAGATCACGGAGCTTTCCCCGATGCCGCGCACCTCGTCTTTCACCTCGACCGGCGCGCCGATCTCTCTTACCGCCAGCGTTTCGCCGTCGAAGGAGCAGCGCATGACCGCCGCTTTCGCGTTCTGCTTGACCCCGCCGACCGTTTCGGCGAAGGAGATCGGGACGAGCAGATCCCCGCAGGGCAGCTCCAGACACTGACTGCACCCGCTTCCGCAGTCGGAATATTTCACCTGATCGGGCATTTTCACGACGCGGAAGGGCGTGAACCGTTCCTTCTCCGGGTCGAAGACCGCGTAGGGCGTGACCCGCCGCCGCGAAGCCGTCTCGATCGGGAAGATGCCGTCTCCCCGGTACTGCGCGATGTGTCCGGTCACGAGAAATTTCCCCGTCTTTTTATGGTAAAGCGGCGTCATGTCGCAGCAGACCGACCGGATCCCGTCCTCATACGTCGGCGCAAAGCCGTCGTCGGGCAGGAAATCCGTCCACGTCCTGCCGCCGTCCCGGCTCAGCTTCACGTTCAGCCGGTCAAAACAGTCGCTGCCCGCCGTGTTGAGCTTCTGCGCCGTGATGAGGAGCGTTCCTTTGCCGTCCGCCGCCATCCGGGCGTGAACGAAGCATTCCTCCCCGTCATAGCCCTCGCAGACGATTTTCGTCAGCGTCTTTTCGCCGTCCAGCACCTGCGCAGCCGTCTTCACGTCCGCGCCCTTTTCCCGGATATACGAAAGCAGCCGGTCAAGTCTGTCCGCCGCGAAGTCCGCATTTCCGTCCGGCGTACCGTCCGTACCGCCGTCCGCATTGCCGCACGAAACGCCGCCCGCATTGCCATCCGTATCGCCGCCCGCATCGCGCAAAGACGGACAGCGCGTGTACAAAATCAGCCAGCCGTCGTTTTCGACCGCCGCATCCGTCAGCGCGCACAGCTTTGCATAGTTCAGCCCGTCTGCGCACACGCGGCGCAGATCGTACCGGTTCACGGGCTTCCGCCCGCACCGGTTCAGCGCTTTTTCAGGCGGGACGTCCGAGACGTCCTGAAACGCTTCGTCGAAAACCTTCGCCGCCGCCGTGCGGATGGTCGGAGAGAGCGTTCCGCCCGGCGCAAGAAAGCCGCGCACGTCAAAGCCTTTGCCGATCAGGAGCTGTCGGCACGCAAAAAGCTCCCGTTCCGCGTTTTCCGCCGCTCCATCCGTTTCCGGCGCGTCTGCGCGGCAGGCGCTTCCCTTCTCCCCCGACCGTTCGGCATTTTCCGACATCTCCGACCGTTCGGCGCTTCCCGGCATCTCCGACCGTTCGGCATTTTCCGACATCTCCGACCGTTCGGCGCTTCCCGGCATCTCCGACCGTTCGGCGCTTCCCGGCATCTCCGACCGTTCGGCGCTTCCCGACATCTCCGACCGTTCGGCGCTTCCCGGCATCTCCGACCGTTCGGCGCTTCCCGGCATCTCCGACCGTTCGGCATTGTCGTATGCGTCCGCTTTCGGGCGGCATATGATTTCCCAGCCCGCGTCCCGCATTTTCCCCGCCTGCGCAAGGACCGCGCCGTCAGTCTCCGCCGTCAGCGCAAGTCCGCCCGGACAGCCGTGCTTTTCCAGTATCCGAAACGCTTTTTCAAGCCATAACGGCTCCCCGCCGTCAAAATGAAAGGTGACGATCCCAGCCATACCGTTCTCCCATACCTGTAATCCGCTCCCGGTGGATGTGATCCGGCGTCGTGTGCGCCGTCCATAAAGGCAGCCTGACGAACCGGCGCTTCCCCGAGCGTCATAATGGGTATATTATAGCACAGTTTCCGGATTCCCGCCATGCCGAAGGCTCGGATTTTCCGTCTGAAACGCGCGAATATTGTAAATTTTTTGTAAACGAAGAACTCTGCGCGTTCGGAAGACCTTCCGCCCGCGTCCCGAGCGTCCGGGACGGAAGCAAGTGCGCTTCTGTCGATCTTTCACAAATTTATCATGATAATTCAATAATACGCTTCATTTTAGATAAATAAATCGCAACAGTTCCGCCTTCTTTAACTTGGTCAAAGGCATCACCAATATTTGTGGCAAGTTTAGAAGGATTCGTGGATACAATCTGCTTAACCTCGATGTTTTTGACGTATTGTGCATCATCTGATGTCTTTATCGTCAAATCATATGTTTGCTGATTTTCGTGACGCTGTCTGAAAACCGATTCATATCCTGCGTTTATGTATTTTTCAGCAACGAAGATCGAACCGCTGTCAGTTACTTTTCTTCCGCCAGAATCTTTATAACTATGACTTGAACTGACCTCTGTGTAACCGCCGTGTCCTCTTCCCATTATCCGACCCTCCATGTTTCTTCTGAAAAGGTCTTCATAGGAAAGATAGGAACAGAAAACCTTTCTTTCCATGCTTCAGGAAAGCTCCCATATACATAGAGAGCGATTGGCATTTTATCACGGATCAAGCGATGAATTCCGTTGACAAGAACACGCTTGCTCTCGTCATTTCTTTTCATGCAACCCTGCGATGTAAAAGCAAGGATGCTGTTTTCGGGAAGACCATCAAATGCCCAATCGAGACTGTCCTCATCACCCCAACACGCATTCGGAATAATGTTCAGACCACTTTCCTGCATCCAGTATGCCATAGCTCGATTCCGCCAACAATTCCAAATCTGCTGAGATTTCGGCATATCCAAATACATACTGAAATCGGTGGAAATACCTCCTTGAAAACGCTTTAGGATTGGAAGATACCGATCAGGACGGTTCCAAATTCGCTCGAACTGATAATCATCAATGAAGAAATGGAACCATCGTTCGCTTGCATCTGCAGCATTTTTGGTCATGTGAAACGGAATCAGGTTTTGTGGTTTAGCGTTGGTGCATGGTTTGAGCTTCGGGAAATCATATTTGCCAC
>JAZRXB010000247.1:0-140082 GCA_045600005.1 Eubacteriales bacterium
GTTTTTCCGGCAGAAAAAACCCGCAAAACAACGGAAGCCGCCCCCCGCGTGAGCGGCGGCGGCCGTTTTCGCAGAGTTTATTCGGCGGTTTCAAACAGAGACATCGTTTTCTCAATGCTTCCGGCAATGATATCCTGATAAGCGGCAATGATCGACGCGACCTCTGAACTGCCGACGTCAATCGTCTTGCGCAGCTTGTCCTGAACCTCCGTGGTCCAGCCGTAAGCGTCGCCGATATCGAAGAAGCGGCTCTCGTGAATGATGCCGAGCATTTCGATCGAATCCTCGTTGCGCAGACCCTTCTGCGAGACGTTGACCTCGTAGAAGACCGGCAGGACCTTGTCGTAGCTTTCATATGCCAGCGCATCGAGCAGAATACCGGTCGTCTTCGTGTCCTTGTTGGTCATCGGAATGGCAATGACCGGCGCGGCCTTGGAAATCGCGGTGTGATAGCTCTCCTGAGATTCCTCCAGCTTCGGCAGCGGAACAATACCGAAGTTCGATTCGAGGTCGCGGTACAGCTGAGAAGCTTTCAGCTCCGCGCCGAGGAAGAGAGCGCGCCCCGCTTTGAAGATCTTCTCATAGTGGCTTTCGGAAGCGGAGTTGTTCTGCGAGCAGTATTCGTCGGTCTTGGCGAACATCGAAGCGAGCTTGTCAACCAGTGTATAGAAATGTTCGCTGCCCAGTGCGAAGTAGGGATCGCCCTTTTCGTCCGTCTTGATATAGGACTCGCCGGACGAAATGATGCAGGCGTGCGGGAACGCATAGGAGGAGGTCAGACCGTAAATGCAGCTTCCCTTTACGTCAAAGGGCGTGAAGGCTTCGTCGCCGTTGAGATTACTGCCGACCTTCATATACTTTGCCAGCTCGTCGAACGTCCACTTGCCGGAACGCGCGAGATCATACGGCTTTTCGAGACCGAGGTCGTTTAACATCGTCTCGTTGAAGAACATACACCACGAGCTTTCAAAGTCGAACAGCGACAGGTCGCTCATCGCGTAGTAAAGCGCCTTTCCCCTGATCGTCGCGGTCTGCGTGACGGCTTCGACCCAGTATTCCTCATCGAGCTGAAGCTCCGGCACATCAAGCAGATTGATGAACAGCCCTTCGGTGATCAGCGGACCGATGTAGGTCGAACCGCAGAGAACGACGTCGTAGGTGTCTTCGTCCGCCGTGATAACGGTGCGCGCCTTGGCCGCCAGCTGTGCGATCGGCTCCTCGACGACCTCGAGCTTGAAGTTGAATTTTTCCTCCAGATCGCGGTTGCGGCTGTAAACGGTATCGTCCAGCACGTCGCCGGTCTGCGATTCATGATCGAGATCGGTATAGAAGCCCCACGTCGTGGACGGGTTGAGGATCGTGAAAGTATCTCCATTGCAGTCGAGTTCGGGATAGATGTGCTTCGGCGCTTCGGTCGTGACAGCCTCGCTGCCGGTGGATGCGTCGGTATTCTCTCCTCCCGAAGGCGCGGTCGTCCCGCCGCCGCACGCCGTTACCGACGCAAGCAGCAGAGCGGAAAAGAGAACGGACGCTGAGATACGGTGAATCCGTTTCATAATAATGGCCATCCTTTCTGTATCATGGATATACAGTCAGATTATACCATATCGGGTTCTGAAATGCAAGATATCGCCGTATTTTTTGTTGAATCTGATCAGAATTCTCCCGTTCCTTTGGCTATTGTATCTCCATTTTTCGCGTTTCTCTTCCACTTTTTCGGAGATGATTTCCGACCCGTGCATCCGAAGCGCAGAAAGCCCGCCGGAGAGTCCTCCGACGGGCTTTGCTTCTGCCTGATTATTCGGCGTCGAATACGCGCACATAGTCAACGGTGAAGGTGTCGCCGACGGCGAGCTTCGCCTCTTCGGTCGCGCAGTGCTGTGCATGACGATAGCCCTGCACCTCGGTGGAGATCAGGATAAAGGAAGGGATTTCGGAAACCGGTCCTTCGACCCTGCCGTCTTCTTTTCCGTCCACATAGAACGTATAGCCGTCCTTGTCCCAGTCGACCGCGAAGGTGTGCCATTCTTCGGGCGCCACATTCGAGCGTCCCGTTCCCGTGCCGGTAAACTTGTTCTTGTGGTCGAAGCCGTAGCCGCCGGTGTGAACGTAATGGTCAACATACTGACCCGGTGCGAAGGATTCCATGATGTCGATCTCCGCGCCGGAGGTCTTCGGGTCGATGGTCGAACCGATGACGGGCGACTGGAGCCAGAATGCCGACCACCAGCCGAGCTTCGACTGCAATTTGCAGCGGCACTCGAAATAGCCGTATTTTTTGAGGTACTTGTTCGGTTCGAGCTTGCCGATCGGCCAGGTCAGACCGCCGCTGAAGGTCGCGCTCTTGGGCGGCTCGGCGTCCATGAAGTTGTGACCGGTCTGAAGCTGGCAGGAGCAGATCTCCCCGTCCTTCTCATAGACCGAGAAAACCGCGTTGGAGTTTCCGTCGAGCTTGACGCCCTCGGTACCCCACGTGATGTGACGCTTGCCCATCATGCACAGACGATAATCCCACTTGGTCATATCAAGCTCTGTGCCGTCGAACTCGTCGCTCCAGACGAGCTTCCAGTTCTTCCCGTCGGGAAGATAACTCGGAACGTGTCCGCTGACTTCGTATTTCTGCATGATGCTTCCTCCTGTAAAGTTCATCCGCCTTTCTCTTGACGGATGCTCTTTTTTGTGATATAATCACATGGTAATCTCATTATATCATTCGGAACTTGCGAATGATAGACGGATTCTTATCTATTTGCAGGAATTTTTATCAATATCTTAACATCAAGGTCAGGAGCCAGCCGATATGGAAAACATCACGCTGCCGAAGATCGTCGGTCTCGGCGTTTATGACGCGAACGCGGTCAGGCGTTACCGCGGCGCGTCCGTCACCGTCCCGCGCGTCACGGAGGAATATGAGATCGAGCTTCCCGCCGAAGACGGCGGCGTATCGGTCATTGACGGAAAGGAATATCCCATCCGCCACGATCAGCTGATCTTTGTCCGTCCGGGACAGGAACGCTATACCAGGCTGCCGTTTCGCTGCTGGTACGTGCATTTGGACCCGGCGTCCTCCGTCCGGTCCGAGCCGGAAACGCCGTCCGAGGACGCCCTTCGCCCCAGTTATCGCTGCCGAAGCGGTCAGTACCGCTCGCCCGTTCACACTCCGGTCGAGGCGGAACCGGACGACGCCTTCTGCCGTCTGTTCGACGGGATCGGCTCGATCGTGCGTCTTTCGGATGTGCCGCGCACCGAGCAGCTCTTCCGCGACATCATCGGCGCGGCTGCGACCGAACAGAAGGACGGCGAGCTTTTCATGCAGAGCAGACTTCTCGAACTGGTCTGGTATATGCGGCATGACGCAAGGCTGTTCGCGGCAGACGCGGCGGCGGTCCGGCACAGCTCGATCGCAGGCGCGATGGCGTATATCGAATCGAATATCGACCGCAGTCTCACGCTGGAAGAGCTTGCCCAGAGCCAGCATCTGAGCCCGGTCTATTTCCATCGGCTGTTCACGAAAACCTTCGGCGTCACGCCCTACCGCTATATTCTGGAACGAAAGCTCGCCATAGCGAAGAATCAGCTTCTGATGACGAACCGCTCCTGCCTTGATATTGCGCTCGGGCTCGGCTTTTCGTCGCAGTCCTATTTCAACTATGCGTTCCGGAAGGAGGTCGGCGTCAGTCCACTGCAATACCGCCGCCAGTGGTACAGCCGGTATCCGAAATAAACCTTCGTGAGAAAGAAAAAGGTACGGACGGATCCGTACCTTTTTCTTTCACGTCGGAAAACTTATTTGATTTCGACGGTAGCGCCAGCCTCAACGAGCTTAGCCTTGATCGCTTCAGCGTCTTCCTTGGAAGCGCCTTCCTTGATCGCCTTCGGAGCAGCCTCAACGAGATCCTTAGCGTCCTTCAGACCCAGACCGGTGAGTTCGCGGACGACCTTGATGACGTTGAGCTTCTTGTCGCCGGCGGAAGCAAGGATAACGTCGAATTCGGTCTTTTCTTCTTCTGCGGGAGCTGCTGCAGCTGCTGCGCCGCCTGCGACTGCGACAGGAGCTGCGGATACGCCGAACTCAGCTTCGAGAGCCTTTACGAGGTCAGCAAGTTCGAGAATGGTAAGAGCTTTGATTTCTTCTAAAATAGCGGTAGTCTTTTCGGTAGCCATTTTGAAATACCTCCTGAATTTGTAATTTTGAAATAATGAGACTTACGCCTCTGCGGGAGCTTCCGCTCCGCCGTTTTCCTTGTCGATCTTCGCCTGAAGTACATAAGCGAGACCATACAGAGGACCCTGGATCGAGCCGAGCATCTTGCCGACGAGTACGGGCTTCGGCGGGATCGCTGCGAGCGCTTCAACACCCTTGACGTCGAGGATCTCGCCGTCAACGAAACCGCCCTTCAGTTCAAACGTTTCGACCTTGTCGGCATATTCCTTCAGGATCTTTGCCGGAGCGACCGGATCGTCCATACCGATGGCAACTGCGGTCATGCCTTCCAGAACCTTCTTCAAATCGCCGTAACCTGCGTTTTCGCAGGCTCTGCCGGTCAGAGTGTTCTTGATGACTGCATACTCAACGCCTGCCTTGCGGAGTGCTGCACGAAGCGCGGTATCGTCCGCAACGGTAATACCAGCGTAATTGACGATGACGCCGGACGATGCCTTCTGGAGCTTTTCGGTCAGTTCTGCAACAGCCTGCTGCTTCTGGGATAAGACTTTCTCACTTGGCATAATTTTCACCTCCCTGGGATAAATAAAAACACCCTCGTCCGAAAACAATCCGAGCGAAGGACTCAAGGAGACCTGAAAATCAAGCCGTATGAAGTCGATCCTCGGCAGGAAAGCGGAGCTTTTGCAGCCGTGCGGCAAGCCGCGCGGTCAACCTGTGGTCTTAGGACGCTTGTATTATTATATCACCAAATCCCGTTTCTGTCAAGTCTTTTTGCAGAATTTCGCACAGCGCATTTCACGTTTTTTTGCCATCCTGACGTGTTTTTTCCGTCAGAATGCCGTGACCGCGCCGGAACGTGTCGTTTTGATTGACAAACTTTCCCTTTCGTGGTACAATATTATGATCAAGATTTTTAGGAAAAGAGATCCCTGCCATGAGAAAAAAAGAACAGCTTTCCCGCGAAGAAGCGGGAAACGCAAAATTCATACGCATGACCACCGAACCGGTGGAAAAGCTCATATTGAAGCTCGCCGTTCCGACGATCATCAGTATGCTGGTCACTACCTTTTATAATCTTGCCGACACGCTGTTTGTCCGTCAGCTCGAAAACGACAGCATGGTCGCCGCCGTCGGCGTCGTTCTGCCGCTGATGACCATCATTCAGGCGTTCGGCTTTTTCTGCGGACACGGTTCCGGCAACTACATTTCCCGCGCGTATGGACGGCGGGACTATAAGGACGCGGAGATCATGGCGTCGACCGGCTTCGGATACGCCGTCGCGTTCGGATTCCTGTTCATGACGGCGGGACTGATCTTCCGCGAGCCGCTCGCCGTACTGCTCGGCGCGAAAACCGAAGCGACTACCCGCGCTACGATCGACTATATGCTCTATATCCTCATCGGAACGCCGTTCATGACCGGCGCGATCGTTCTGAACAACCAGCTGCGTATGCAGGGCAACGCTTTTTTCGCCATGATCGGACTGACGTCGGGCGCAGTCGTCAACGTTCTGCTCGATCCGCTGCTCATTTTCAAAGCGGGCGATCCGCTCTTTGAAGGCGCGTTCGTCATGCCGTGCGGCGCGGGCATGGGAGTCGCGGGCGCGGCGCTCGCCACCGCGGTCAGCCAGAGCATCAGCTTTCTTCTGCTTCTCATCGGTCTTTACCGCAGCGACAACATCAAAATCAGGCTTTCGTCCTTTTCGCCGAAGCCCTACTATCTCAAAGGCATTGTGCAGGGCGGACTTCCCTCTCTCGCACGTCAGGGACTGGCAAGCATCGCCTCCGTCTGCATGAACCACGCCATCGGATTATATCTGTCCTCCGGCGAGATCATCGACGCGGTTCAGGCGGCGATGACCGGCACGACCAAAATGATGTCCTTCCTGTCCTCTGCGCTGATCGGATTCGGTCAGGGCTTTCAGCCGGTCTGCGGCTTCAACTACGGCGCGAAGCTCTACGACCGCGTGAGAAAAGCGTTCTTCTTCTGCGTGCGCACCGCCGCGGTCGTTCTGTGCGTGATGTCGGTCCTCGGCATCCTGTTCGCCGTTCCGGTCGCTTCCGCAGTCGCCGGGACCAGTCCGCTTGCCGCCGAGATCGCCGCGTTCTCGTTCCGTGCGCAGCTGATCGTCTTCCCGCTGATGTCGTGGGTCATGCTCTGCAACATGATGCTCCAGACGATGGGTCTGACCGGACGCGCCACCGTCGTTGCGATGGCGCGGCAGGGGCTGACCTATATCCCGTCCGTCTTTCTGCTGCCGCTCATTTTGAATGCGTGCGGACTCACATATCTCGTCGGCATCGAGCTTGCCCAGACGCTGTCGGATATCCTGTCCTTCGCCATTTCCCTGCCGATCGGTCTTTCCGCGCTGAACGAAATGAAGCAGAACCGTCCCGCGCCGGACGGAAAATAAAGCGGCATATTTTACCGCCGAAAGATCCTGCATTTTTCGCTTTATGATATAACCTTCAGACAGGAAAAATATGAGAAAACAAAATCGATCCAATAAAAGCCATCCGTTTTTGTTCATCGTATAAAGAGACAGCCCGGTGTTCAGGAACGCTCGCCGGAACAACCATCCGTAATTCAAAAAAGAGGTTCAGTTATGATAAAACGATTTCGACAGCGCGCGGTCAGCCTGCTGCTGACTGCCGGAATGCTCCTTCCTATGGCGTCCGAAGCCTTCGCCGTTCAGCCAGCCGGCGAACAGAGCGGCTCCGCAGGCGGGTTTAATTTTGAATATTCCGAATATGCAGCGGACGAAAAGGATTCGCTGACCATTCGCGTCACGCGCAGCGGCGCGGGCGAGGGCGAAGCGGTCGTCACCTTCAAGGTCGCCGATCTGCTTACGGAATACGGAAAGGATTATGTCGTTCTCGACGCCGACGGTCACGAGCTGACGCGGGTCGAGGGCAGCAAGCCTTCGCTGTCCGATCTTGAAGAGGACGAACCGGAGGACGAGCGTACAGAGGAACAGTCCGAAACGTCAGACGTTCCTCCCGCCGCTTCGGCTGAGAAAAAGGAAGGCTCGTCCCTGATGAACGCGGCTTATGCCTATCTGGACATCCCGGACGCGGAAGAAAAGAAGGAAACCGAAAATCAGATGGAAGGTCTGCTCGAAAATGCTGCGGACTTCTTCATCGAAGCGCAGGGCGCATGGGGACAGCTCCGTTTCGCGCCCGGTGAGGAGACGAAATCCATCACCGTTCGTCCGATCGACAATGACACGTCGGACGGCACGCGCGTTTTCCTGCTCTCTCTGACCGGCGCGAGCGGAGAATTTCAGGTCGCGCCCAACGCGACGACCTATGTCAGCCTGATCGACGACGAACCTGCCATCCGACAGGCATACGAGCTGATCGGCGAACCGGTCACGCTGACGCCGGAAGCGCCCGAAGCGCAGTTCACCATCCGCCGCACCGAAGGAGTCGGCGCGTTCGGAAAGGTCTATCTTTCGACCGTCGGCGGGACCGCGCCCGACGGCTCGTATGAGGAAATGATCTATCGGACGGTCTCCTTCCTTCCCGGCGAGACCGAAAAAACGGCTTCGGTACGCGCTTTTGATTTTTCCGAAGGCGGGACCTTCGGCGTTCGTCTGGAAGCGCTCGACGGCGTGGAGATCGGAGACGATTATCTGGAATTTTCGATGGAACGCCGCTCTGACGCTCCGCTTATGCTTCTGACCGCTCCGTCCGGCGCGGTCCTGCTCGGCAGCCGCTACACGACGCTGCGCGGGACCGGCGCGTCTTCATGGCCTGTCTGGGGACTTGACTGCGGTCTGTACGATACCTACTGGAAAAAGGATGTCACCGGCGGCGACGGCGACAACTGCGCGAAGTTCGTCAGCAACGTCATCCCATGGGACGACGCGCCGTTCTATTACGATACTTACAGTGCGTTGGAAGTGCGCAACGAAAACAAGGACAAGCATTCGATGCTGGTCACGGTGAACCCCTACGATTTCACCGGTGTTTACGGTCTCGCGGCGCGCATCAAAACCGACGGCAAGGGTTCGAGCAAAAAGACCTATTTTGAGATCGACTCCGACCAGACCTATTCCGGTTCCATCGCAAGCTGGAAAAAGAGCGGCAGCTTCGACTGGACCGACGTCATCCTCAACACGGGCGCGGTCAATCGGGACGCCTACATCAAGTTCGCGGTCACGCCCGACTCAAGCGGAGATTTCAACAAGCCGCACAGCCTTCTGGCGTATCCCGCTTTTATCTGGGCGGAATACGATTTTGATCTGCGGAAATCAAACGGGAGCTTCTCCCGCATGGTCTATGATTTCGACGGACATCTGCCGGGAGAAAGCGGCTTCGAGACCGTGACCTTCTACGACGACGAAACCCAGGTCGTCTATGATCCCGGCACGGTCGTCGTGCAGGACAGCAGCGCAGATAATGTATCCGGCTTCTACGCAAGCGCGGACGCCGTTGTCACGATCACGGCGGAAAAGGAAGCGCAGAATCTGTCCAAGGGCATCTTCCTGAAAGGCGTTTATCTCGCATCGACCGATGTCGCGGCAAGTCAGATCCCTTCTGCCGACAACGCGGGAAAGAGCGTTTCAAAAGCTGTCTATTACGCCGCTTCGGACGGCGTTGTCACGCTGAGTCTCAATCAGGCGCTGGTGTCGAAGCTGATCACGGCGGGCGTTGTCAGCTCGACGAACAAAGAACGGGAAAGCATCCGCATCTATCCGGTCTTCGAGCAGGAAAAAGTGATCGTCACGTTCCGCGCCGCAGATGATAACGGCTCCGTCTTCCTTCACGTCAGCGAAGCGTATCAGAATAAGCTCAACGTCGGCGGGCAGCCGATCGTCTCCTCCATCGGCGGAAGCGGCAGAGCCTATGCCGTCGCAGTCCCGATCCACTCGGTTCTGCGCATGGGCGCGACCCCTGCAAACGGACGGATGATGAACGGTATTCTCTGCGAGGACGCGAACGGCTCCTCCCTCGTTTACCGGAAAGCGGGCGGCACGCTTTACAGCGCAATGGAAAAAAGCGGCATCCCGATCACATCCACGGACTATGCCAGAGCAGACATCCCCGTCAGCCGTGACACCACGCTGACGCCGAACACCGAAAAGCAGTCGATCACGGTCTGCTACTTCGACCGGACGGGCGTTACGGACAGCAACCGTCCCGACGATCTCACCAACCGCGTCGTCTGCTTTGACAATGAAGTCGCCAGCGGCGCGGACGGCGTTCTTTATTTCGACGACGTATGTCTCGGTCAGACGTTCACCTTCACCGCCATTCCGCCGGAAGGCTGCTATACCGTCTGGGTCAATATGACCGGCGACACGAACGGCGACGGCAAGCTCTCCGACGCGGAAAAAGCAGCCGAAGCACGCTGGCGCGGCGACCAGTCCGCGGAAAATCCGTGGTATTACGTCGGCGACCGCCTCTCCGTCACGCTGAAAAAGGACGGAACGCGGTACTGCTACCAGTTTATGAAGAAAGACACCTCCGGCGTGTCCGAGATCCGGACCGGTCGGATCGAACGGCAGAATTCGACCTTCTGGCGCATCCTGAACGGTCTTGGCGACAACGGCGAACCGCTCCCGGTCGAAGGCGCGATGGTCAATATCGCCGGTGAAAACGACGTGACCGATGAAACCGGTTCTTATAAGGTCAAGCTGGAGCATACGGCAAACTACGGTTATGTCAGCTCCGTTGCCGTCGCAGGCGGCAGCGTCTATAACTACGTCTCGGTTCTGGAGGAGACGGGCGATTATCTGCTGCTCCCCGCAATGGAGACCTTCGAGCCGAAGGGACTGACGCTTCTGTACGGCAAAAGCAGCAACGCCCAGTATTGCAGCGGCAATACCGTAATGGCGCGCAGCGACACGCTGAAAATCACGGCAAAGGTGTCGTCCGACACGATGATCCTTCCCTCCGGCGCACGTTTCTTCCTGTACCGGAACGGCAGTCTGCTGTTTGAGTTCGATCCGTCCGAGGTATCCTTCACTCAGAGCGGCAGCGTCGGTTATGCCGTGCTGTCCTTCAATCCGAAGGAAACGGTACGGGCGGGCGACCGCATCTGGGTCTCCTTCTCCGACCAGAACGGACGCGAGTATCCGGCGGTCGATCTCGGTCTGAACTTCACCACCGAGCTTTCGTTCGTTGATTTTACCCTTCCGCTGATCGGCGCCGAGCTTGCGGAACCTGACGGGGACTTCGTTTTCGATATCATCGGCAACGCGCTGTCCTCCATCTCGCTCGGTTCTCTGGGACTCGATTACGAGCTGACGCAGCGTTCCGCTCATGCCAACGTTTCCGACGCCGAGCTGGAAGCGGGCGGCGAAAAGTATGAATGGACCGAGATGGACTACTCCTTCGGTTTCTCCAAGAAGTACGCGGGAAAATCGAAAGCGGACAAGAACAAGGAGAAAAAGGACGACCCGTCAGAGCCCGCCGATCCGTCCGGAACGGACGCTCCGCCGCCTGCCGACACGGATGCGCCGCCGTCCGCTGACGCGGAGGATGCAGCCGCCGAAGCAGACGCTGCGCAGGAGACGATCGAACAGCTCCGCGCCGACGAACAGGTAGAAGGCGCCAAGCCGACCAAAAATTCCAGCTTCAGCACCAAGAGCTCCTATTCATGGCATCTGAAACCGGAATTCGGATTCCGTCTGACCGTTTCCGACCGGCGCACCGAATCCGGCAGCGTCGTCACCTGCTTTGAAGACCTGACGTTCTACTTCAAGGTCAACGGCGGCGGCGAGATCAGCGTCACGATCAACCTGCCGATCGGCATGGCGGTCGTCATCGGTCTGAATCTCAACGCGGATGTCGTGGGCGTCTACCATATGTACAACGCCTACCCGAACGACCCGACGCATACACAGGCGCTGATCCCATATAACGCCGAAGAGCTCAACATTTTCGGACGCTTCAACGACACCATCCGCGGCGAGGGGTACATTTTCCTCGACCCGTCCATTACGACCACGCTCAAGGTCAAGGCGGGCATCGTCGAGGTACAGGGCAGCGCGAAGTTCCGCTTTGACATGGACTTCCACTTCCCGTATGAGGGCGCGGTCGAGACCTACGGCGCGCTCGCGGTCGACCTCGGGTGGAAAATCAATCTCGTCGGCTTCACGGTCTACTCCAAGAACTATAAGGATACGCTGAACGTCCACCTGTTCGGTCAGGACGATCCCATCAGCTTCAATTATAAAAAAGCGGCAGTCCGGCTTGCCGCGCAGGGCGTTCAGAAAGCCGCGTCTGCCGGCTTCTCGGAAGAAGGCGGCGTCTTCTCGACTGATACGCCTGCCGGACGCACGTATCTTGAAAACCGTACCGGCTGGACCGGCGCGGGACTTCTGCTCGGCGCAAATTCGTCCGGTGCAGACGAACTTGTCTTACAGAACGGCGTGGGCGAGGATCCGAATCCCTGCCTGCTCCGGATGGAGGACGGGCGGATCATGCTCGTCTTCATCGGCGACGATCCGTCCCGCAGCGACGTCAACCGCCGCGCCGTCTGGTGTTCCTTCTCCGAAAACGACGGACGCACCTTCGCCTCTCCGTTCCTACTCGACGACGACGGAACGCTTGACGATCATCCCGATCTTTTCGACCTCGGCGACAGGGTCCTTGTCACATGGTCGTCCGCCGAAACGGTCCTGCCGGACGACGCGACGGTCGAGGATGCTCTGCGCAGTCTGAACATCAAGGCGGTCTTCTACGATAAGGCGGCGAAGACCTTCGGCGAAGTCGTCGAACTCACTAAAACGACCGACGAGGATTACTGCGCCGACACGCTCCCGCACGCTGCGTATGATCCCGAAACCGAGCGCCTGTTGCTGTTCTACACCAAGACCGAATTTGACGAGCTGAAACAACTCGGCGATATCGGCGCGGCGGCTTCCATGACGGCTTATCTGTTCTGCGAAAACGGCGTCTGGAGCAACACCGGCAGCGCATACGGCGACGCGGAGCTTGCTTCTCTCCCGGACGATGAAGCAAAGGACCTTTACCGCGAACAGTGGTACGGTCAGCGCTTCCTCGACGTGCGCATCGACAACGGCAGTGAAATGCCGCGCATCATTTCAAGCGATGCGGTCAGCTACAACGGTCTGGCGCTCTTTACATGGGTGGCAGACTGGGACGGCAGTCAGGATACCACCGGCGACCGCGACGTTTTCCTGCAGATCTATAATTTCAGCGAAAACAGCTTCACGCACATCATCCGCGTCACCGAACAGAGCGGCTCCTACACGCAGCCCCTGCTCCTTCGCACAGACGACGTGACCTATCTGTTCTTCGGCGTGCTGACCGACGGCGAGACCGGCGAGATCCGGTACTTCGACGTCAGCGAATCCATCCGCGGCGGTCAGTACATGAAGGACGCCGGACGCACCTATTACGAACTGAAAGCGATCCCCGAAGATTCCGAAGAAACGGTATGGCAGAACTTCGATACGGCTGCCGCCTGCTCCTCGCTCGAAAACTTCACCGTCTGCCAGGACGGAAACGGCGGACTGATCGTCTATTGGACGGCGCATGATTCCGAAACGGATTCTCATCATATCTTCGCTTCCGTCCTTGAAGGAGACCCTGCCGGAGACGAAAAATCCGGCTGCTGGTCCGAGCCGCTCCGTCTCACGAAGGACGAAGACGTCTTCTATTCGGGCGTCGGCGCACTGTCGATCGGCGAACGGCTTCTCGTCATCAGCGGCAAGGGAAGCTATTCCGACGAAAGCGACCGGAAGCTGATCCGGCTGCATAACAGCTGCTTCACGGATATCGCGCTTGACCGTGTGACCATTGACACGGCGCTTCCCGTTCCGGGCGGCGTCATCAGCGTGACGGCGGAGCTTTGCAGCCGCGGTCTTACCGCATCCGCCGGCGCTCACACCGTTGTGTTCACGCTGAACGGCGGAGAACCGGTCACGGCGACCGTCGAGGAACCGATTCCCGGCGCCGGACGCGCATCCGTATCCGTTTTCCTTCCGGTACCGGAATCCTTCGATACGCTGACCGTGGAAGCATCGTTCGACGGCGAAAGCCTGACGGCGGAAAAGGAAGCCGCGGCGGCGTTTGAATGGACGAACGTCCTGTTCCTCTCGGAAGGACCCCGTTTTGAAGCGGAGCTGAGCAACGTCGGCAGCCGCGCGGGCAGCATCCGTCTGGACGCATGGACGAACAGCCGGACGGTCGGCTCGCTCACGGTCTCGCTGGAAGCGGGAGAACGGCAGAACGTCTCTCTGCCGCTCGCTCTCCGGGATGAAGATTACGTTCTGACCGCAGGCGGCAGTCTCGCCCAGGCTTCTCTCACGGTCGAAGGGACCGTCGGCGAAGACGCGGTCCTGTCGGCAGACGGAAGCGTCGTGAAACGCTTTGACGCGAACGCCGCGGCTCTGCTGCTCGGCGCCGGAAAAGTCAGCTCCGAGGTGCTTGTCATGGACAAGGGTGAAACCGCAAAGCTGACCCCCTCTATCGAAAACGGAACCGGTCTGCGCGCGTTCTGGAAAACCTCGTCGGACGAATCGGTCGTGAAGGTCACGGCGGACGGCAGTCTGACGGCGGTCGGAGACGGTTCGGCACAGATCAGCGGACTTCTGATCCCGGAAGGACTTCACAGTGAAGCCGACCGCGCCGGAAACATATCGGCTTCTGACTGGGAGACGCTGATCCCGTCCTATCTGCAAAGAACGGTCACGGCTTCCGTCAAGGTCGGCAGCGGCGGAACGATCTCGCCCTTCCTTCCGATCGCTCCGACGCATCAGGACGGCGTGATCCCGACCGTTGAAGATTTCCGCTTCGGAACGCTCGACCCGGATGACGGCACAGGCGAAGATACCCCGACAGCCGACGATCCCGCGTGGTCCGGAAACGAGCCTGCGCCGTCCGGAAACGAATCGACCGGTTCGGAGACTCTGCGCTTCACCGATATCGACCCGAATGAATATTATTATGAACCGCTGGTCTGGGCAGTCGAAAACGGCATCGTGACGGACGGCGAGACGTTCGGACCGGAAGAAGGCTGTACGAGAGAAGAGATCGTCGTCTATCTCTGGAAAGCCGCCGGATGTCCCGAACCGTCCGAAAACGCGCCGGTCTTCCGGGATGTTGAACCCGGATGTGTGTATGAAAAAGCGGTCCGCTGGGCAGCGGAACAGCTGATCACGCTCGGCACGGGCGGCGGACTGTTCAGCCCGGATGAAGCGGTCGACCGTGCGCAGACCGTCACCTTCCTCTGGAGAGCGTGCGGCTGTGAGCTGCCGCAGTCGTCCGAGCACAGCTTCGTCGACGTGGACAACACGGATTACTATCTGAACGCCCTGCTCTGGGCAGTCGAACACGCTGTCACCAACGGAACCAGCGAAGAAACCTTCAGCCCCTTTGAGCCCTGCACACGCGCGCAGATCATCACGTTCCTGCGGCGCACGCTTCAATAAATAACAGTCGATTGTAAAACTTCGTTTTACAATCGGTACTCGCGCTTATCGCTGCTGACAAAATTTATTTTGTCAGCTCTCCCCATTTCGGCGCGAGGGCTCGCTCTGGCTCGCCTTAGAGGAGTTTTTATGTCGGCAAAGCCGGCATAAAAACGGATTTTATTATAACGCTTGTCATCTTAAAGCATTAAACGATCGGCTGCAATAAATAACAAAAGGAGAATCAGTCATGGAAAAAAAGGAACCCTGCAAGAAGAAATCCGCCAAAAAAGAGAAAGCGGTCAAGCTCCCTGACAAGAAGCTCGAAAACGTGACCGGCGGCGGTCTTAACAACGTCATTCCGACCGATACGCACGACATCAGCAACGACACCAAGAAAAAGGTCCAGCTCTGAAACACATTTACATCACGCATGGGACGAACAGTCCCATGCGTGTTTGCATTGGACGAACAGTCCCGTGCGTGTTTGCATTGGACGAACAGTCCCGTGCGTGATCTTCCCTGCCGGATATCAAAAAACGGTTTCGTCATATGACGGAACCGCTTGGCAGGACTTGCTTTTCCCAAAAACAGATAGGTTCCGGACGAAGCCCGTCCGGAACCGACTTTTTTATTTGGTGGGATCGAGATATTTCCAATAGGATTTCATATAGCTGACGCCGGACCAGATCGTCATGATCGTCATCAGCGCCATCGTGATGTAGCTGAACAGATACATATCGTGAAGCGGCGAGCTCTGCGGGATGATGACCGGCTCCAGCAGGATCGTGATCACGCAGATGATCTGCGTCACGGTCTTGACCTTGCCGAGCCACTTTGCGGCAATGACGATGTTCGCATTGCTCGATACGATCAGACGCATCGACGTGATCGCCAGCTCGCGGAAAATGACGATCAGCGCGACCCATACGAAAATACCGCGCAGATATTCGTATCTTGTCAGGATCGCCAGCATCGCACCGAAGATCATGAACTTATCCGCCAGCGGATCGATGAATTTTCCGAAGTCGGTGATCATGTTGCACTTGCGCGCGATCATTCCGTCAAGCATATCGGTCAGCGCCGTCAGGATGAAGATCGCCGCGCCGATGATGCGGGACCACGTGTCGGGCAGGAAGGAAAACGGTACGATGATGACCACCATGAATAACGGAACCATGATAACGCGCATCAGAGACAGTTTATTCGGCAGATTCATAGAATACCTCCCATTCAGATACGTTCTCCGATGAGGTCGTAATCGACCGCTTCGGAGATACGGACTTTGACGAACTGACCTTCCGCAACGCTGTTCTTTTTCGCGCGGAAATAGACCTTTCCGTCGATCTCGGCGGCGTCGGCGGCGCTTCTGCCGTAGAACGCTTCGGAAACGGGGTCGTAGCCTTCGCAGAGGACTTCCAGCTTCTTCCCGACTTTTTTGTCGTTCAGTTCCTCGCTGATCCCGCCCTGCGTGCGCATGATGATGTCGTAACGGTCCTGCTTGACCTGTTCGTCGATCTGATCGGGCAGCTCAGCGGCGGGCGTGCCTTCCTCGCACGAATAGGTGAACGCGCCGAGCCGGTCGAAGCGGGCTTCCTTGACATATTCACACAGCTCGGTGAAATCCTCCTCGGTCTCGCCGGGAAAACCGACGATCACGGTCGTGCGGATGGTGATGCCCGGAACGTTTTCGCGCAGCTTCTTCACGACCGAACGGATCAGCGCGCCGTCGCCGTGACGGTTCATCGCTTTCAGCATTCTGTCGGAAATATGCTGGATCGGCAGGTCGATGTATTTCAGCACGCGGGGATTGGTCTTAAAGACCTCGATCAGCTCGTCGGTGATCTTGTCGGGATAGCAGTAGAGGACGCGGATCCACGGGATCTTCGTTTCCTCCGTCAGCTTCGTCAGAAGCTCCGCCAGCTTATATTCGCCGTACAGATCGAGTCCGTAGCGGCTGGTATCCTGCGCGACGACACATAGCTCCTTTACGCCAAGCTCTTCCATCGTCTTTGCCTCGGCGATCAGGTCTTCCATCGGACGGCTGCGGAAGCGTCCGCGGATGGACGGGATCGCGCAGTACGTGCAGCGGTTGTCGCAGCCTTCGGCGATCTTGAGGTACGCGAAATACTCCGGCGTCGTGACGATGCGTTCGCCGCCGAGCTTTACTTCATTCTTGTCCTCATAGGACGAATATTTCTTTCCCGCGGCAGCCGCTCCGACCGCTTCGACGATATGGTGGATGCTGCCCACGCCGAGGATCGCGTCGACCTCCGGCAGCTCCTTGAAGATCTCGTCGCGGTAGCGTTCCGCCATGCAGCCGGTGACGACGATCCCCTTTAACGTGCGGTTCTTTTTCAGCCAGCCGATATCAATGATGTTGTCGATGGCTTCCTGTTTTGCGCTTTCGATGAAGCCGCAGGTGTTGATGACGATGACGTCGGCGTCGATATCCTCCGAGACGATCTCGTAACCGGCGTCGTAAAGCTCGTGCAGCATGACCTCGGTGTCAAGCTGATTCTTCGGGCAGCCGAGCGAGACAAACCCAACCTTGATTTTTTTGCTCATGTTCTTTCCGAACCTTTCAGAATCGTTTATATTTCGGAAACTTTCGCTCAGACAGACCGATCTTCCCTCTCCCGCCTGAGCTGACGGAGGACCGCTCTGGTTTCGGACGGCGGATAACCGAGCCGGAACAGGGACGCGCAGAGCTTTTCGCGGTAAGCCGGATCGTCCGCCTTAGCCGCGTCGAGCTTCCGCTCGACCAGCTTTCGCAGATTGCCTTCAAAGTCGATCTCGGCGAGAAATCCATCCAGCCGCTCGTCCAGTATCCCGCGTGAAAAGCCCTTGTGGATCAGCTCGGCTTTCACGCGCGCGGGACCGTACAGCTTTCCGTTCGCCAGACTGTCGACCGTCCGCTCCAGCATACGCGCTTCGTCGATGTACCCCATCCGGACGATCTCGTCCGCCGCTTCCTCCGAAAGCTCCCGGTCGAACCCGCGGCTCCGCAGCCTGGCGATCAGCGCGGACCGCGTCTGATCCGAGTAGGACAGCAGGTCCATTCCCTTTTTGACGGCTTCCCACAGCTTTGCGTCATACTCGAGCGCGTCATACTGCCCGGTCGTCAGTTCATAGGGGAGGTTTCCCGGTCCGATGCGCGCCGTGTCGTAAAGCTGCTTCACCGAAACCGTCAGAGAGACGAAATCCGAATGCCGGACAACACCGTCCGTCCCGGATTCCATCCTGACAGTCAGCGACACCTCGTCGCTCCCCATGTCGTTTTTCAGCTCCGTGACGACGATGCGCATACCGGACCTGCCGCCGTTTTGTGTGCCGTCCTGCATTTACTCGTCGTCGTCCGAACCGGAGCCGTTTTCTTCGATGTCGTCCTCGGAAGCCAGAATGCGGATATCAAGCTCCGCGTCCTCGTCTTCCTCCTCTTCATCGCCCTGCGAGATCATCGCTTCAACGTCGTCCTTCTTCGCCTTGATCTTTTCTTCCAGCTCCGCCATCAGCTCCGGATTGGACTCGATATACTTCTTGGTGTTTTCTTTTCCCTGCGCGATGCGCTGTCCCTCGTAGGAGAACCACGAGCCGCTCTTTGAAATGATGCCGAGTTCAATGGCGATATCGACGATCTCACCCGACTTGGCGATGCCCTTGCCGTAAATGATATCGAATTCCGCCGTCTTGAACGGAGGCGCGACCTTGTTCTTGACGATCTTGCACTTGACGTGGTTGCCGTAGATATCCGCGCCCTCCTTTAAGGTCTCGGTGCGGCGGATCTCGATGCGGACCGAAGCGTAGAATTTCAGCGCGCGGCCGCCGGGCGTCGTTTCGGGATTGCCGTACATGACGCCGATCTTTTCACGGAGCTGGTTGATGAAGATGATGACGCAGTTCGATTTTGCGACCGCTCCGGACAGCTTTTTGAGCGCCTGAGACATCAGACGCGCCTGAAGACCGACATGGCTCGACGCCATATCGCCGTCGATCTCCTGCTGGGTGACGAGCGCTGCGACCGAGTCGACGACCACAACGTCGATCGCGCCGGAACGGATCAGAGCCTCCGCGATATCGAGCGCCTGCTCGCCGCTGGACGGCTGCGAGACCAGAAGCGAGTCGGTGTTGACGCCGAGCGCCTTCGCGTAAACCGGGTCGAGCGCGTTTTCCACGTCGATGTAAGCCGCTTCGCCGCCGAGCTTCTGCGTTTCGGCGACCACGTGGAGCGCGACCGTCGTTTTACCGGAAGATTCCGGACCATAGATCTCGACGATTCTTCCGCGCGGCACGCCGCCGATGCCGAGCGCCATGTCAAGCGTCAGAGAACCGGTCGAAATCGCGCTGACTTCAAGCTCCGGCGCTTCTCCCATGCGCATGACGGTCCCCTTGCCGTAGTTCTTTTCGATCTGAGAGATCGCGCCCTCGATCGCCTTGCGCTTCTCCTCCTGATCCACGATCTGCGTCGGGACGGGTTTGGACTGCTTGGTTGCTTTCATATCGTACCTCCATCGGGTCTGACTGCGTGCAGACCCTCACATATTGTTCATTGTTCTGTCCGATTCAGTAGATCGGGCTGTCAAGAAGCCATTTGCCGTCGACCTTCTGCATGATGACTTCCAGCGTCCCGTCTCCGGCGGGAACGGCGACGATCGCCTTGAACGGATTCTTTTTCACGATAGTCACGCCGTCGAGATCAAGCTCGCGCGGCGCGGCAAAACCTGTGGTCGCGTCCGGGTTGACGTAGAGCGCGCCGTTCTTCGTCGAGAATTTCGCGCCGATCCGTCCCTCGTCGGTCGAAACGCCGGTGAACGCCGTGTTGCATAAAATCGCCGTGTAGCCGGGCGTGAAGACCGATTCCATCGCGTCGAGCAGCGCTTCGGCGGACGTATAGGGCGCGTCGGAGCTGACGAGATAATAGGACCCCTCCGCAACGTCGGTGTACGGAAGCGCGTCGTTGTACACGATCTCGTATATTTCGACCGCTTTCGGCGCGAGCGCGCGCAGCGCGTCGGTCAGCTCCGCGTCGGGTATGCTGCTGCCGCAGGAGGATACACCGGCTGTGACGGCGAGTGCCAGAAGTACCGCTGAGATTTTTTTCATCGAAATCCTCTGCCTTTTCAAAGTTTATCGGTCGGGATCCCGCATCCCGCTCTGTCAGATATCGTCGTCCTCGCCGTTTTCGTCGGATGCGTCGTTCGCTTCGTCCTCGTCGAGCAGGTCGTCCGCCGGAGCGGGCGCTTCCTTTTCTTCCTGCTCCTCGGCGGCCTTGGCAGCGGCTTCGGTCTCCTCCTCGTTTTCCACCTTCGAGAAGTTGACGAGCTGCGCGCCTTCGGAAAGACGCATGACGATGACGCCGCCCGCCGCGCGTCCGTAGAACGGAATGCCGGAAACCGGCGTGCGGATGATCGTGCCGTCGTTGGTGATCATCAGGATATCGTCCGTCTCGCTGACCGTCGCAATGCCGGCGAGCGCGCCCGTGCGTTCGCTGATGCCGTGGCACATGACGCCCTTGACGCCGCGGCTGTGCGCCGTGAAGTTGTCGAAGGAGCAGCGCTTGCCGAAGCCGTTTTCGGTGATCGTGATGAGAGCCTTTTCGTCGTCGACCAGCGTACAGCCGACTACATAGTCGCCCTCGGACAGCGTGATGCCGCGCACGCCGCGCGCGGTACGTCCCATCGGACGAACGTCGGTCTCGTCAAAGCGGGCGGACAGTCCGTTTCTCGTCGCCACGAGAATGCCGTCGCTGCCGGTCGTATGCTTGACGAATACCAGTTCGTCTTCCCCGTCGAGCGTCAGCGCGATCTTGCCGCCCTTTCTCTGATACTCGAACTCGGTGAGCAGGGTCTTCTTGACGACTCCCTTCTTCGTGACCATAAAGAGGTATTCGTTTTCGGTAAAGCCGGAGATCGACAGGACCGCCGTGACCTTTTCGCCCGCGTCCAGCTCGAGGATATTGACGATATTCGAGCCCTTCGCGGTGCGTCCGGCTTCGGGGATCTGATACGCTTTCAGCGTGTGGACCTTGCCGGTGTTGGTGAAGAACATGATCAGCGAATGGCTGTTGGCGACCATGACGTCTTCCACATAGTCCTCTTCCTTCGTCGACATTCCGATGATCCCCTTGCCGCCGCGTTTCTGCGCCGTGTAGGTATCGGCGGGCTGACGCTTGATATAACCGGCATGAGTCATCGTGATGACGCAGGCGTGACGCTCGATCAGGTCCTCGTAAACGATATCGTCCTCCGCCGCGACAAGCTCGGTGCGGCGCTCGTCGGAGAATTTCTCCTTGATGGCGAGCATTTCGTTTTTGATGATCTCTCTGATCTTCCCCTCGTCGGCGAGGATGGCGGTCAGCTCCCGGATCGTCTCGTAGAGCTTTGCCAGATGATCCTCGATCTTCTGCCGTTCCAGACCGGTCAGACGGCCAAGCGTCATGGCGACGATGGCGGCGGACTGTTCCTCATCCAGCGCGAAACGCTTCTGGAGGTTCAGCTTCGCGTCGTTCACATCGGCAGACGAGCGGATGATATGGACCACCTCGTCGATGTTGTCGACGGCGATCTTGTAGCCCTCGAAGATATGCGCTTCCTTCTTCGCCTTTTCAAGATCGTAGCGGACGCGCCGGGTGATGACGTCCTCCTGATGCCGGATGTAGTGCGCTAAAATCTCCTTGAGATTCAGCACCTTCGGCACGTTGTCGACCAGCGCCAGCATATTGATGGCGCAGGTATCCTGAAGCTGCGAATATTTATAGAGCTGATTTAAGATGATCTGCCCGTTCGCGTCGCGGCGGTAGTCGATGACGATGCGCATACCGTCGCGCCCCGATTCGTCGCGGATATCGGTGATGCCCTCGATGCGCTTGTCGTTGACCAGATGCGCCATCGACTCGACCAGCATACTCTTGTTGACCTGATACGGGATCTCAGTGACGATGATGCGGTGCTTTTCTTCCTCGATCGTGCAGCGGGAACGGACCATGACACGTCCGCGTCCGGTCGCATAGGCTTCGTAAATACCGTTCGAGCCGTAGATGGTCGCGGCGGTCGGGAAATCGGGTCCCTTGATGAACTGCATCAGGTCCTTGACCGTGCAGTCGGGATGATCGATCTGATAGACCGTGCCGTCAATGACCTCGCCGAGATTGTGCGGCGGGATATTGGTCGCCATACCGACCGCGATGCCGATGGAGCCGTTGACCAGCAGATTCGGGAAGCGCGAGGGCAGGACGTGAGGCTCTTTCAGACGGTTGTCGAAGTTGGGGTCGAAATCCACGACCTCCTTGTCGATATCCGCCATCATTTCGTTGGCGAGCTTGGCGAGTCTCGATTCGGTATAACGGTAAGCGGCGGCGGGGTCGCCGTCGACCGAACCGAAGTTGCCGTGCCCCTCGACCAGCGGATAACGCAGCGAGAAGGGCTGAGCGAGACGGACCATCGCGTCGTACACGGCGGTGTCGCCGTGCGGATGATACCGGCCAAGCACGTTGCCGACAGTCGTCGCCGACTTGCGGAACGGGCGGTCGAAGGTGAGCTTATCCTCAAACATCGCGTAGAGGATGCGGCGGTGGACCGGTTTCAGTCCGTCGCGCACATCAGGCAGCGCACGGGACATGATGACGCTCATCGAATACGCGATGAACGAATTCTTGACCTCGTGGTCCATTTCCACGCCGATGATCTTCTGATTCGGGAAGGAAAGGTCTTCGTTCTTGTCTTTATTTCTGTTCTCCATGTTATCTTCTTTCTTCATGCTTCTTGACAGAAGGAGCTCCTGTCGGGCGGCGCGCTCTGTGGAAATGTTGAGGAATGCGTTCTCCGACGTTTTTCCACAGTGAAGCACGGGCGTCTGTGGAAAAAACTCTCACATCCGCGTCATTGCATTTTTACAGCATGGCAGGCGGATTATTCCGACGCCTTTTCCGTCTTTTCCGACTGTTTCCGCAGAGTTTTGAACAGGCTTATGAACACCCTGTGGAAAATTCAGATGCAGGGGATACTTCTGTGTTTTTTCCCCGTCAGATATCCAGATTGGTGACGTACTGCGCGTTCTGTTCGATGAACTCACGCCGCGGTTCCACCTTGTCGCCCATCAGGATCGAGAAGGTTTCATCGCACGCCATCGCGTCCTCGACCGTGACCTGCAAAAGCGTCCGCGTTTCGGGATTCATGGTCGTTTCCCAGAGCTGGTCGGCGTCCATTTCACCAAGACCTTTGTAGCGCTCGGCTTCGGCGTTCGCGCCGAGCTCAGCGATGTGGACGTCGCGTTCGGCGTCCGAAAAGGCGTAGCGCGTCTGCTTGCCCTTGGTGATCTTATAGAGCGGCGGCTGTGCGAGGAAAATGTGTCCGTCGTCGATGAGCTGACGCATATGACGGAAAAAGAAGGTGAGAAGCAGGATGCGGATATGGGAACCGTCGACATCGGCATCCGCCATCAGAATGATCTTGCCGTAGCGGAGCTTGCTGATATCGAATTCCTCTCCGATGCCGCAGCCCAGCGCCTGAATGATCGGGATCAGAGAAAGATTGGTGTAAACCTTGTCAAGGCGGCTCTTTTCCACGTTCAGCACCTTGCCCCGCAGCGGAAGGATCGCCTGGAACTTCGAGTTGCGTCCGCTCTTGGCAGAACCGCCTGCGGAATCTCCCTCGACGAGATACAGCTCGGTGAGGTCGACGCGGCGCTCCTGACAGTCCGCGAGCTTGCCGGGCAGGGTCGAACCCTCTAGCACGCTCTTGCGGCGGGTCAGCTCGCGCGCCTTGCGTGCGGCTTCGCGCGCTCTGGCGGCTGCGAGCGTTTTGTCGAGGATCGCTCTGGCGGCGGACGGATTTTCTTCGAGATACTCGGTGAGCTTGGTCGTCACGATGGAGGAGACCAGCGTGCGCATTTCGGAGTTGCCGAGCTTGGCCTTGGTCTGGCTTTCAAACTGCGCGTCGGTCAGCTTGACGCTGATGATGGCGCACAGTCCCTCTCTCGTGTCCTCGCCGGTGAGATTCTTGTCGGCGTCCTTGAGGATGCCGTGCTTGCGGGCGTAATCGTTCAGCACGGTCGTCAGCGCCTGACGGAAGCCGGTCTCGTGCGTGCCGCCCTCGATGGTGTGCATATTGTTCGCAAACGACATCAGATTCTCGTTGAAGCTGTCGTTGTACTGCATGGCGATCTCGGCGATCGAGTCGTTCTTCTCGCCGCGCATATAGATCACGTCAGGATGGATCATCGCGAGCCTGCGGACGTTGTTCAGATGCTCGACAAAGCTCTTGATGCCGCCCTCGTAGCACAGCGTGATCTCCTTTGCGCCGTAGCGTCCTGCCGTGGAGATATCGGATACTTCCTCCTCTCCGTCCTCGTCGCGCACGGCTGCGGGAGGCTCGCCGTTTTCGCCGCAGCGTTCGTCCTGCAGGATGATCCGGACGCCGGCGTTCAGAAACGCCTGCTCGCGCAGACGGTTCAGGACCGTCTGATAATCGAAAATGGATTCCTCAAAGATCGTGGGGTCGGGAAGGAACCGCACGTACAGTCCGTGCTTTCCCTCGGACGAGCCGACGTGAGCGAACGGACGCGCGACCTTGCCGCGCTCAAAGCGCTCGGTATAGCGTTCGCCGTCGTAGCAGTTGTCGACCTCCATCCATTCGGACAGAGCGTTGACGACCGACGCGCCGACGCCGTGCAGACCGCCCGCGATCTTGTAGCCTTCGCCGCCGAACTTGCCGCCCGCGTGAAGGACCGTGAAAACGACCTCCAGCGTCGGCAGCTTGACCTTGTGATGGATCTGGCTCGGAACGCCTCGTCCGTCGTCCTGGACCGACACGCTGTTGTCGGGGTGCAGCGTAACGGTGATCTCCTTACACCATCCCGCCAGCGCCTCGTCGATCGAGTTGTCCACGATCTCGTAAATGAGGTGATGCAGTCCTCTGAGCGAGGTGGAGCCGATATACATACCGGGACGTTTTCTGACCGCCTCCAGTCCTTCGAGGACCTGTATCTGGTTTTCGTCGTAATGGGTCTGATTCTGCTGATTCTGCTCTGACATCATGTTATCCTTTCATGGCGTTTCTCCGCTGTTTCGGAACGGGGGAACGTCAGGTTTCTGCCGGTTCCGTTATCCGGCGCGTTCAGTCGGAACCGTTCACGCCTGCGGCGATGCGGCCGATCAGCGCGCCGGTGGAGATCTGCGACACATAGACCGTATCACGGGCCGGCTTTCCGGTCCGTGTCACGATAAATGACTTGGGTATTTCTTCTTTGATATTGATCATCCTGCCCTCTTTTTCGGCGCGGCGCAGATAATCTCTGGTCGCCGTTTCCATCGTGGCGGTATCCATATCGAAAATGCCCACGATGTCCCGCGTGCGGATGATGCGGCTGTTGCCTGCATGAACGTACATATGCTGTTTTCTCCGTTTCTCCGTTTTCAGATAGCCGATTGTTTAAGGCATTACCGCACAGTTCTGATGGTGCGATTGCGCCGTCAGATTTCCCGTCAGACGAAACAAACCCCGGAGGGCATAGTACCTCCTATGTCGACGAAATTTGTACAGTATGACAGGAAAGATGCAAGCAAGCGTGCCATCAAGGCGAAAGCCGTGAATTGTGCGGTATTGCCTTAATGCTTTAAGATGACAAACGTTATAATAAAATCCGTTTTTATGTCGGCTTTGCCGACATAAAAACACCTCTAAGGCGAGCCCTCGCGCCGAGGGGAGCTGACAAAACTTTGCTTTGTCAGCGGCGATAAGCGCGAGTACCGATTGTAAAACGAAGTTTTACAATCGACTATCCGTTTTCAGAGCGAGGTGTAGCGTCCGCCCTCGACGCGGAAGAAGTGCGCGGACGAATCGACCGGCGGCGGCGTGCAGGCGGTCATGACGACCTGCCTTGCGCCGAGCTTTGACAGTAAGAAGGACTGTCTTGCGGGATCGAGCTCGGACAGCACGTCGTCGAACAGGAAGACAGGGTATTCGCCGGTCATCTCCCGCGAGATCTCCCCCTCCGCCAGCTTCATCGCCAGCGCCAGCGACCTCTGCTGTCCCTGTGAGGCGTAGAAACGCGCTTCATGCCCGTCAAGGAAGATTTCGATATCATCCTTATGCGAGCCGTACAGCGACGTTCCGGCAGCCGCCTCGCGCTCCACATTGCCCTTTAATAATGCAAGGTAGCGCGCATGCGCTTCTTCGGCGTCCGTTTTCTCGCCGGGCGCGAGCTTCAGGCTGTTCTTATAGCGCAGCTCCGGGACCTCTCCCGCTGCGGCGCTCCCCGCCTGTACGCGGTCTGCGGACAGCTCCTCGAAGAACCGGGCGACATAACCGTTCAGCCGTTCGATGAATTCCCGTCTGCACATATACAGGTAAGCCGCCGCTTCCGCCGTCTGCTCGGACAGTACCTCCAGCACCGTCCGGTCGAGCGTTCCCTCGGCAAACTGCTTGAGCGCCGCGTTCCGTTCGGTCTCGAGACGGTTGTACCGCGCCAGCTCTTTCAGATAAACCGGGCGCAGCTGACACAGCGCGATATCGAGAAAGCTCCGCCGCTCGCCCGGTCCCGCCTTGACAATGGCGAGATGCTCCGGGCAGAACAGCACCGCACGGAAGACGCCGACCATCTCGGCGATGCGCGTCACACTGACGCCATTCTTCCGGCATTCCCGTCTGCCGCCGTTTTCGGCGGAGAAGGCGCGGAAGGAAAGCTCCTGCTGCCGTCTTTCGTCCTCCATCCGAAGCGTCACGTCGAAGAAGGGCTCGCCGAAGCGCACCATTTCCCGCTCCTTTGACGTGCGGAAGCTCCGTGCCGCCGCCATCAGGTAGATCCCTTCCAGCGCGTTGGTCTTGCCCTCGGCATTGTTTCCGAGAAAGACGTTCACGCCGGGCGACAGGTCGATGTCCGCCGCTTCGATGTTGCGGAAGTTCCGGAATGAAACCGTCTTCGCGATCATCTGATCTTGCAGGGCAGCACGAGGAAGAGCAGCCGGTCGTTTTCTGTGGTCTCGAGCGGTTCGATCATCATGCTGATAAACGGGGAAGAAAGGGACAGGCGCAGGCTGTCGCACATCGACGCCTTGAGCGCGTCCAGAAGATAACGGCAGTTGAAGCCGATGGTGATCTCTCCGCCGTCGTGGCTGGTGGAAAGCTCGTCGTGGACCTTGCCATTCTGAGAGACCGAGTCGATCTCCAGCTTGTTGTCGTAGAAATGGCAGCGGGCGAGCGACGTGTTCTTTCCCGCGGATTCGTCCGATACGAGAGACGCGCGGTTCAGCGCGCTTTCAAAGCTCAGGCGGTCAATGTCAACGAAGATCGTGCTGTTGCGCGGAATGATCCGCTCGTAGTCGATATAGCTGCCTTCGATCAGACGGGTGAAGAAAACGGTGTCCTTGTTCGGGAAGCTCAGCACGAGCTGCTTGCGGCTGATGCGGATGCAGACGCTCTCATCCGGTTCGGTAAGCAGTCTGACGATATCGCTCAGCGCCTTGCCGGGAACGATGAAGCTCTCATTCAGTTCTCCGCTTCCCTGATTTTCCAGCTCGCAGACCTTTTCGCGGACGGCGAGACGGAAGCTGTCGCAGCCGACGGTGGTGATACGGTTTCCCTGGATTTTGAAGAGCGCGCCGTTGAAGGTAGCGCGGGAATCGTTCTGTGCAACGGCGAACAGCGTCTGGTTGATCATGGTTTTGAGATCGCCCTGCTTCATGCAGAAGCCCTGCGTGCCTTCAAGGTCGGGGAGCGTCGGGAACATATCCGGGTCATACCCGTTTATCTCGAATTCGCTGTGTCCGCTGGTCACCTTGGCGCGCCGGGTATCGTTGACTTCCAGCTCGATGATGCCGGCAGGCATTAATTTAATGATCGAGTTTAAGCTCTGTGCGTTGAGATTGCAGATACCCGGCTCGGTGATCTCGGCGTCGATTGTGATCTGCATACCTTTTTCAAGGTCGTAGGAGGTTAAGAGCGCACGGTCGCCGGTGCAGTTGATCAGAATGCCTGCGGCAGCCTCAATGGTGTTTTTGACCGATACGCAAGCCATGGCAGTGTTGACCGCGTCCTGAATGATGGTCTGAGCAAATTTTACTTTCATTTTGAAACCTCAGTCTGAAAAAAATTAAACAACGGAAAGATAAGAATGTATAAGAGAGAATAAATATGAATACAGAAAAATAATGAATAAATAGTAGTCGTAGTAGTAGGGGGATGTGAAAATGTTGAAAACCCGGAAACAGGCGGCAGGACGGGAAAAAAGCCGTCTGAGCGTTTCCTTTTACCTGTGGGATACAGGGATATTTCCTGTGGAGCTGATTTGAAATTGTCTGACAATCTCAAACCGGTTGTGGACAAATGTGGAAAAGCATCTGTCAGGATGTGAGAAGATCTGTGAAGAAAAGGAAACGGCGAAAACGCATACTGTGGAATCTGTTTTAAATCTCAAACGCGGAGCTTTGTGGAAAAAAGACCGAAAACGGGATGCCCGGTACGTTGAACACAGGCTGTCCGTCTGATTCTCAACAGAGCAAAACATAAGGAAGAAACGGAATTTTTCAGAAATTGCGCTCATCTTTTCCACAGGCTTTCTCACACCCTGTGGAAAAGACGCCGCATCTCTGTTGAAACAGAGCGGAAAGATGGGATTTTCATGTGAAAAACGCGGTTCCGTCTGACTTTCCGGCGCTCAGTCGCTGATTTCCTTGATCAGCTCGGTGATCTCCATTTCCAGCACGGAATTCGTGCTGATCTCCTTTTCGATGAACTTGAGGGAGGAAAGCACCGTCGTGTGATCACGCTTGAACAGCTTGCCGATCTGCGGCAGCGAGAGATTCGTCTGCTTTCGGATGATGTAGATCGCCACATGACGCGCGTGCGCGATATCCTTTGTACGCTTCGGACTCTTGATGTCGTCCGGCGTAATGCCGTATTTTTTTGCGACCTTTTCAAAAATGCGGTCGATGGTCACGCCGACCGATTCCTTGTTGACGATCATGTCGTTCAGCGCTTCCCTTGCGCTGTCGACCGTGATCGGCGTACCGGTCAGCATGGTCAGAGCCGCCAGCTTCTTGATCGCTCCTTCGACCTGGCGGATGTTGCTTTTCAGATTTTCCGCGACGTAATCCACCACGTCGTTTGAGAGATTCAGATTCATCGCCGCCGCCTTGTTGCGCAGGATCGCAGCGCGCAGGTCGGCGTCCGGCGGCTGTATGTCGGCGATGATGCCCCATTCAAAGCGGGTCTTCAGACGGTCTTCCAGCGTTTTGATGTCGCGCGGCGGGCGGTCCGAGGTCAGAATGACCTGACGGTGATCCTCATACAGCGCGTTGAAGGTATGGAAAAATTCCTCCTGCGTCGAATCGCGTCCTGCAATGAACTGAACGTCGTCGATGAGCAGGATATCCGCCTTGCGGTATTTGTTCCGGAACTGTTCCGGCGTTTTCTTGGCAAGGCTGTCGATCATCTGATTGGTGAATTCCTCGCCCTTGACGTAAACGATCTTCAGCTCCGGGCGCGTCTGCATGATCTGATTGATGATCGCGTAAAGCAGATGCGTTTTGCCGAGACCGCTCGGTCCCCAGATGAAAAGCGGATTGTAGGCGGATGAATCCTTGTTGTAGCTGCACGCCGGTTCGTTTGCGACTGCGATGGAAGCGGCGTGCGCGAATTTATTCGAGTTTCCGACGATGAAGTTTTCAAAGGTGTATTCCTTTGGATAGTTCTGCCCTTCGCCGGACGGGCGCGCGGCGGGCGCGCTTTTGGGCGCCGATTCGTCGGTGGCGAGATAACTCGGCTCGACGTCCTCGAATTGTTCGGGTTTGTTTTCCCTGACCGGCATCATCTCGGCAAGATTACGCGCTTCGGGCGCGTCCCCTTCGAGCGGCACGTAGGCAGAGTATTCCACGGGATCAATTTCGCGCGACACCACGATGACCTCGACGGTGAAGCCGATGACCGCGGCGAGCGCGTCCGCGATGACTCCTAAGAATTTTTTCTTGATGAAAGCGTACTTGTACCGCGTGTCGCAGATCAGCACCGCGATCTGATCGGTCAGCCGGCAGAGCTGCAGATTGGAGAACCACAGATTCATGATCGTCTGAGGCTGCGTTTTATTCAGCTCATTCAGCGTATACTTCCAGATCTGTTCGAGGGAATCCTGCATAGGTTGTTCCTTTCCCATGAATTTTTCAAAATCCTCCTAAATATTATATATAGCCGCATTTTATTATAGCACATCCGGAAAGTTTTTGCAAGAGTTTATGAGAATTTTCTTTCATTAAAAATAATATCCATCGAATCACACATTACCCGTTCCGCTGTCCGGCGCGTGCGGCGGGAACCGGTCTGCGCCGGGAAGGACGGTCCTCCCGAATGCGTGAAAAAAAGCGGGACCCGCGGCGGCTAAACCGGATCGCAGTGGTCATTTTGTTCGATTTCGCCTCTCATTCACAGAAGGATTCATGATTCCATGAACAAATTTCAGGGAGAAATGATTTTTTTTTGAAAAGCTCTTGACAAACCGGTATTTGATTGTGTATAATAGTAGTTGTTATTGCATGGATTTGTGAGAATTCAAGCGAAGCGGCGGCTTGCCGGCGTTTTTCAAGAATAGAATCCCAATGCTTGTTAAGGAGGTGCCACGAAATGCTTAGAACTTACCAGCCTAAAAAGCGTCAGAGAAAGATGGAGCACGGCTTCAGAAAGAGAATGAAGACCGCTGACGGAAGAAAGGTTCTGAAGAGAAGACGCGCAAAGGGCAGAAAGACTCTGACCTATTGATTCTTCCTTACCGATGCAGACAGAAATACAACCCGATGCGCTTCATTGGGTTGTATTGAGTTTGTATGAAAATTCCATAACAGTCGATGAAACCGCCGAAGTTGTCGGGGACAGATCCCGTATTTCGGGGGTTTTCTTGTATTGAAAACCTCGGAAGACTGCGATCATACCGAAAAATGATGCGTCGGAACCGTTTTTTCGGTTCTGACGCGCTCGCGTATGAATTTCCGGGGGCGTCGATTGACAGGAGATATGGCATGAAATTTTTCGCAGTCCGCGAAAATCATCTGTACTCGAAAGCATACGCAAAGGGGAAAAAATTCGTCGGCAGGCGCGTTGTGGTCTATATCCTTCCCGATTATACCGCCGCCCGTCTTGCCCGCGCCAACCCCATGAAGCAGAAAATCAATCGCATCGGCATCACTGTGACCAAGAAGCTCGGATGCGCCGTCGTCCGCAACCGCGCGAAAAGGATCATCCGGGAAGGATACCGCCGTCTGGAGGCGGAAGGCTCGATGAAGAAGGGCTTTCTGGTCATCCTGGTGGCGCGGACCGAGATCATCGGCGCCAAATCGGGCGATGTGTATGCCGATCTTTCGGCTGCGTTCAGAAAGCTCGGTATGACTGCGCAATGAAACGGCTTGCGATTCTTCTGATCCGTTTTTACCGGAAGTTTCTTTCTCCGCTGAAGCCGCCCTGCTGCCGGTTTTATCCGACCTGTTCACAGTACGCGCTTGAGGCGTTTGAAAAAAGAGGTTTCTTTGTCGGTTTTTTCCTGACGGTCTGGCGCATCCTGCGCTGCAATCCACTCTGTAAGGGCGGCTATGATCCCGTGCCGGTGAAATTTGCTCCGAAACCCCAAAAAGACGTCTCCAATCATCAAAACTGAATACAGCAGTACAAGGAGTGATAACGAAAAGATGACAAGTATCTGGGACATTATCAACATACCGCTCGGATGGATCATCAAGCTGTCCTATTCCCTGACGCACAACTACGCGCTCGCGCTTCTTCTGTTTGCGCTGATCTTACAGGTCCTCCTGTTCCCGTTCGGCATCAAGCAGCAGAAGAACTCCGTCAAGCAGGCGACGCTTCGCCCGAAGGAACAGGCGATCCGCAAGAAATACGCCGGACGGGACGACGCCGTTACCAGACAGAAGATGAACGAGGAGATCATGGATCTCTATCAGCGCGAGAACTTCAACGTGATGGGCGGCTGTCTGCCGATGCTGATCCAGTTCCCGATCCTGTTCGCGCTGTACAACGTCGTCGTCAGCCCGCTCAAATACATCTGCGGTTACTCCGTCGATGTGATCAAGGCGATCCAGTTAAAGATCTTTGACCTGATGACCGCTGCCGAAATGGCCGGTGCCGACGCTTTCGCGGCTGAAAAAACGGTCCGTCAGATCGACCTGATCACCAAGATGCGCGAGCTCGGCGTGTCCAACTTCGTGGACGGCAGCGGCGCGGCGATCACCGAGGATACCCTGCCGAATTTCATGTCCTTCGGCATGGATCTCTCCAAGATCCCGAGCTTTACGAGCTTTGACCTGCTTCTTCTCATCCCGGCTTTGACCCTGATCATTACCCTTCTCAGCACGTGGATCACCAGAAAGTTCACTTATAATCCCAATCCCGACGGTCAGACCGATATGTCGGTCAAGATCCTCCAGCTCTCCATGCCGCTTCTGTCGGTCTATATCACCTTCACCGTCGCGGCGGCGATCGGTCTTTACTGGATCTACCGCAACATTTTAACCACCATTCAGCAGATCGTTCTCTCGAAAATGTATCCGATCCCGGTCTTCACTGCCGAGGATTATAAGAAAGCCGAACGTGAAGCAAACGCAAAGCCGACTTCCAAGAAACAGGAGAAGAAGCAGGTCCGTTCCCTGCACCGCATCGACGAGGACGATCCGCTTCCCGAACCGCCGAAGTCCGACAAGCCTGAACTGAAAGCGGGCGTCGATCCGAAGGATGCGCCGGTCCTCAAAACGGACGACCGTTCCCGCGACGCGAAAAAAGACGGCGATCAGACCGAAAATCATTAAGGATACGCTGACCGAATCGTAATTGGACGGAAAAATACCGAATTTTCCGTCGTTGACATCGTTTCTCCTATTCCGGTCCGGACCGCGGCGTCCGGTCACGGAAAGCTCTGTTCCTCTTCCGGCTGCGCAGTCTGTCTCACCCTCACGAACGGGTCTCCGACAGAGCGGACCCGAACCGCGCCGACGGGAGAAATCTTTAAGGAAAGGAATCATAAGACTTGAAACAGGAAATCGTTTTTACCGGCAAAACGGTAGAGCTTGCACTGGCGGAAGCGTCCGAACAGCTCGGTCTTCCAAAGGAAGAGCTGGTTTACGAAGTCGTGGAGCATGAAAAGCAGGGCTTTTTAGGACTCGGCACGACGCTTGCAAAGATCAAAGTGGAAAGAAGCGTGGCAGGCGAGCTGATCGCAAAGGAATTCGTCGAGCAGATCATGCAGGATCTTGAAATCAATGCGTCGGTCGAGGTTTCCGCTTCCAAAAAGAGCGACCGCGCGATCAACATCGTCGGCGACGACGCAGGGATTCTGATTGGTCATCACGGCGACACGCTGGACGCATTGCAGTATCTGACCAATCTTGCGGCGAACAAACGCGAGGAGGACGAATCCCGCGATTACGTTCACATCACGGTCGACGTCGAAAATTACCGCGCAAAACGCGAAGCGACGCTCCGTTCTCTCGCGCGCCGGATGGCGGCGAAGGTCCAGAAGTACAAAAAGAGCGTCATGCTCGAACCGATGAATCCCTATGAACGGCGCATCATCCACTCCGAGGTCCAGGGGATCGAAGGCGTATCCACCAATTCCATCGGCGCGGAAAACAACCGCCGCGTCGTCATCTATCTCGAAAGCGAAGGATTCAGCGTTCCGACGCGCAGCGAGCGTTCCTCCCATTCCCGCGCCGAGAGCGGAGCAGCCGATTCGTCCCGCACATCCGACGCATCGCGCGACGGCGAGAAGCCGGTCCGTTCCGAAGGTAAGCGCGGCGAGCCGAGAAGAAAAAACGGCGAATCCCGCTATGCTGACCCTGCCAAGAAGAAAAAGCCGGTGAAGCCGCTGTACAACGACGAGGAAGAATACAGCGAGGAGGAGATCTCCAACCTGATCTCGACCTACGGCGGCAAGGACAGGACCCAGCGCGAACAGCCCAAGAAGTTCAAGGATTTCGACGAGTATCTGAACAGCCTGCTCGGTACGACCGGCAGCGATTCCGACGATAAGTCCGACACCGACGAAGACAAATAAGAAAAAGAACCGCATCGGTGAGACCGACGCGGTTCTTCTGCTTTAAGGGGATCGGTGGATCCGGGCGTCCGATGAAAGGAAAAACAACATGAACGAAACCATTGCCGCCGTTTCCACGCCGTGGGGACGGGGCGGGATCGCGGTGATCCGCATTTCTGGCGCCAGCGCCGTTGAAACAGCCGCGGGGTTGTTCCGCCCCGCAGGAGGAAAAGCGCTCTGCGAGCTTGAGCCGGGACGGACGGTCTACGGCGCGATCTTTGCGGACGGCAGACAGATCGACGACGGAATGTGTACGGTCTTCCGTGCGCCGCGCTCCTATACCGGCGAGGATACGGTCGAGATCAGCTGTCACGGCGGCATTCTGCTGACCGAGAAGGTCCTCGCCGCCGCGTTCGCCTGCGGCGCCGTGCAGGCGGGACCGGGAGAATTTACAAGACGCGCCTTTGTGAACGGAAAGCTGTCTCTTTCTCAGGCGGAAGCGGTCGGAATGCTGATCGACGCGGAAAACGAGGAACAGCTGGCGCTGGCGGGAAGCCACGAGCGCGGCGTCTTCCGAAAAAAAGCGGACGAGCTGTACGAACGTCTGAAAACGGTCGTGACAAGCGTCTATGCAAATGTGGATTTCCCTGACGAAGAACTCGCCGAAATGAGCGAAGAAGAGCTGCTTGACGAGCTTGATGTACTGATAAGCGAGCTGAAAACTCTTTCGGACTCATACAGGACCGCCAAGGCGGTCTGTGAGGGGATCAGGACCGTGATAGCGGGCAAGCCGAATACCGGCAAGTCCTCGCTGCTTAATCGTCTCACAGGGCGCGAAAGGGCGATCGTGACCGATATCGCCGGAACGACGCGCGACACCATCGAAGAATCCGTCACGCTGGGGCGCGTACTGCTGAGACTTTGCGATACCGCCGGAATCAGGGAGACCGACGACGCGGTGGAGAAGATCGGCGTCGGCCGTGCGCTGGACGAGCTGGAAAACGCGGAGCTTGTGCTGGCGGTCTTTGACCGTTCCCGTCCGGCTGACCGGGACGACGAGGAGCTGATCGAACGTCTGCAAAAACAGAACGTCCCGGTCATTGCCGTGCTGAACAAATCCGATCTTGTACCGGCTGACGCCGATTTTACAAATGCCGGGGCGGCGTTTGACGAATCGGCGGTGTCCTTCGCGTCGGCGGTGATCGAAATTTCGGCGAAAACGGGAGACGGCGCGGAACGGCTTTCCGAGGCAGTCAACCGTCTGTTCCTCGACGGAACGATCGACTATGACACGCAGGCGACGGTGCTGAACGCGCGTCAGTGCGCGTCGGTCAGACGTGCGCTCGAAGCGGTACGCCGTGCGAAGACGACGCTCGCTTCCGGTTTTTCCTCCGATACCGCCGGATTTGACCTTGAAGAAGCGCTCTCAGAGCTTGGCGAACTGGACGGCAGGCGCGTGACGGAGGAGATCGTGGACGGCATTTTCCATCATTTCTGCGTGGGAAAATGACGTCGGTGAACCGAAAGGCTGAAACGGAGAGACATCAAAAGGCAAACACCCAAAGGCAAACATCACAAGGCATAACAACAGGGAACGGAAACGCCGAGCGCGTTTCCGTTCCGAAGAGGATTATTTTTTACCGGGCAGAAAGGCGACGATCAGAATGACGACCGCCACGATGATCAGTGCGCAGATGACGATTCCCCAGAACGGAAAACCGCCGTTCTCTGCTTCGGTTTCGAGCGCTCCTTCTCCGTCGTCAGCCGTACCGCCGACCACGCCGTCGTCATCGGCGGTCACAGGACCGTCGGAAGCGTCGGTCGTACCGGAAGCCGCCGTCGTACCGCCGGCAGACCCGCTGGCGCTGCCGGCAGATCCGCTGGCATTGCCATCGGTAGTAGAGCTGTCCTGTCCGGCTGTGGACGCTGTCGTGGTGTCCGTACCGGAAACGCCGCCGACCTGCCCCGGCACGCTGTTCGTTCCGTCCGCATCGTCTGCGGCGCTGTCTGACGGAGCGTTTTCAGCCGCGTTTCTGCCGAAACCGAAAAGACCGCCGAATGTTCCGGCTGTACCGGGCATATTGCCGACGTTTGAGGCAAGCACCTGAACCGTCAGCAGGGTCATTATCACGAGAAGGATCAGAGAAAAACGGATTCTGTGTTTATGATTCAGCATGAATTTGTTCCTTTCATCATAAGGTTCATGCCATATCGTAACCGAAAATACAGTGAATAACCGTGGAAAAAAATACCGGAACCTATGTTCTGGATTGAGGATGCTTATGGAAGAAAAAAGATTTCAGAAAAACGACAGCGGATTTGTCTGCCGGAACTGCGGGCTTGAAGTGAAGCCGCTCGGCGTCACTTCCCGCGATCACTGTCCGCGATGCCTGTGTTCCATCCATATCGACGTGAATCCCGGCGACCGCGCCAACGACTGTCTGGGGACGCTGCGTCCGGTTCAGGTCCTGCCCGACCCGAAAAAAGGCTATGTCATTCTGTACCGGTGCGACAGGTGCGGCGCGGCGGTCCGGAACAAGGCTGCTTATCCGGCGAAGGTACAGCCGGACGATATCGAGCTGCTGATCAAGCTCACGTCGGGCGCCGGATATATGCCGGGCTGAAAAAATGAGATAAGGCGTGTCCGCACAGGAAACGCCTTTTTGATCGCTTTGGCTAATTTCAAAAGCACGAAAAAACGCGATACCGCTGGTATCGCGTTTTTTCGTGCGGATTTTCAGAGGCGTCTTTATTCTTCTTCGACGACGATTTTTCCGTTTTCAAAGTATCCGTCGTGAATACGGCCGCTGACCCAGGTGTATTTTCCCTTGCCGTTCAGCTTGTTTTCGGCGAAGGAACCTTCGTAGGTGTCGCCGTTGACCCAGTAGTAGATCCCCTGCCCCGAACGCATATCGGCTGCAAAATCGCCTACATAGCGGTCACCGTTGACGAACAGATAGGTCCCGTGACCTTCCTTCAATTCGTTGACATAGGTCCCGTCATAGCTGGAACCGTCTGCCCAGGTGAAGATGCCGCTGCCGTTTTTCATATCGTTGTGATACGAACCGACGTAGACCGAACCGTCTGCCCAGGTATAGGTCCCGTTTCCCTCTTTTTTGCCGTCGACCAGAGTCCCCTCATAGATGTCGCCGTTGGAAAAGGTGAATACGCCGTATCCGGTGATCTTATCTGAATCGAATTCTCCTTCATAGACATCGCCGGAAGCATAGATCAGTCTGCCGTTTCCGCTGCGGCGAAGCTGGTTGAGAGAACCTTCATAGACATCGCCGTTGGAATAGATCACGGAATTTTTCTCCATCTCCACCTCGGCTGTCATGCCGTCCGAATAGTAGAGCTTGCCTTGCAGCGGGTCTCCGTTTTTGTCGACCTTTCCGAAGAATTTGACGGTTCCGCCGTCTTCCGTATTGATGCTGAAGTATCTGATCCCGCTGAAATAAATTCCTGCGGCGATCAGTCCCAGTGCGACTGCCGCACAGATCAGTATGGTCAGAATGACGCTGAGCGTACTGGCGTGCCGACGACCGCGGCGGGCTGTTTTGGAATAACTCATCTTGAATCAGTTTGCCTGCGCCAAGCCTATGGCAGGCGTTACCTCCCGGTTTCAGAGTATTTTGCTGGCGGGCTGAATGCTTGCGATAAAGTTCGTCAGCATCTGGATCAGGTCGGGAATCACAGTGAAGGAGATGAAGACAACGACCAGAAAGGCAAGCAGAGACAGAAGAATCGTAACGGCGCTCGCGCCGGTATTGCCGTAAAGGACCTCGGCACGGTGAATGTTTTTTTCGGGAAGATAGAATCGCGCCGTACTGAAATCCTCTTTCTTTTTTTCGTATTCGGTGTCGCCGACCATGAATATGACGCGGCGGAAAGAGCTGTTCGGACGCAGCGCCAGACGGATGAAAGCGTTTGAACAGCCAAGCTCGCCCGCAGTGAGCGCTGCTTCTTCCGTGTGCGCCTTGTGTTCCATCAGCCCGCGGACCACGGCGCCAAGCACATACTTATTGTAAATTGTCACGGCGATCCCGAGCACAAACCCGATAAAAAGAGACCAGATGATCAGATTGAGCGTGGTGATGGTGTTCGTGCCGAGCATTATTTTTTCGCCGCACAGCTCCTCGATATCACGAAAGACCGCTTTGAAAAAATCCATGATAATACCGTTCCTTCCTCATCCGGACAGCAGAATGCGGACCGGTCGGAGATCCTGCGGTCGGATACATTCCGGCCGCAGAAAGCGGAAAGCCGATTGAGACGCTCAGTTTTCTTTCTTGATGACGTCGCAGCCGACGAACTTGCGCAGGACTTCCGGAACGACGACGCTGCCGTCCTTCTGCTGATTCTGTTCTACGATCGCGGGCAGAACGCGGGAGGTTGCCAGACCCGAACCGTTCAGCGTGTGAACGAATTCGATCTTGCCGTTGTCGCGCTTGAAGCGCATCTGACCGCGGCGTGCCTGGTAGTCGCGCGCGTTGGAAACCGAGCTGACTTCCTTGTAGCCGTCCATCGACGGGATGAGGATCTCGATATCATAAGTGCGTGCCATCGAAGCGGAGCAGTCTTCTGCCGCCAGCTTGACGGTGCGGAAATGGAAACCCAGACCCTTTACCAGAGCCTCTGCCTTGCCGACCAGCTCTGCGAATGCGTCGTCGGAATCCTCCGGACGGGTGTACTGGACCATTTCGACCTTGTTGAACTGATGACCGCGAACCATACCGCGCTCGTCCGCACGGTAGGAACCGGCTTCACGGCGGAAGCAGGGCGTGTAGCTGATGTACTTTCTCGGCAGATCGGCTTCGGTGAGGATCTCGTCGCGGTGCAGCGAAACGAGAGCGGTCTCGGCGGTCGGAAGCATGAAGCGGCGGCGCTCGTCCTCGGCGGTTTCGAGCCAGTAAACTTCATCCTTGAACTTCGGGAACTGACCGGCGGTCAGACCGCATTCGTAGCCGAGCATATGCGGCACGAGAACCAGCTCGTAGCCGTCGGCGATATGCGTTTCGATGAAGTAGTTGAGCAGCGCCCATTCAAGTCTCGCGCCCATGCCTCTGTAGATCCAGAAGCCGTTGCCGGACAGCTTGACGCCGCGCTTGTAGTCGATCATACCGAGATCGGTGCAGATGTCGACGTGATTCTTCGGCTCAAAGTCAAACTTCTTCGGTTCGCCGAAGTAACGAAGCGGCTCGTTGTTTTCCTTGCCGCCTGCCCTGAGGTCAGGATCGGGAAGGTTCGGAAGCGTGAGCATGAGGTTCGTGTATTCGATTTCGACTGCCTTGAGCGCTTCGTCGTTCGCCTTGATCTTCTCGGAAAGCTCCTTCATCTGAGCGAAGATAGGAGCCACGTCCTGACCGGCCTTTTTCAGCTGGGGGATGGACTTGGAGACCTTGTTCTGTTCTGCTTTGAGCGCTTCGTTTTCAGCGATCATGGTTCTTCTCTGCGCGTCCAGTTCAAGAATGCGCGCGATGTCTTCGCGGGCGTCCTTGCCCTTGTTGGCGAGACGCTGAATGACGTCTTCGGGATTTTCCTTGATGTATTTAATGTCAAGCATTGGTTTATACTTCCTTCTTGAAAATTTTTATAAGGATGAGTGAAGCAGCTTTTCCGCGTCTTCCTGACCGATCAGGCGTCCGATCAGCTTTTCCAGCTCGTCGGTGTCGCGGTAGCTGATGGAGAGCGTGCGGCTGCGTTTGGAGTGGGAGATCCGGATCTTGCAGCCCATCGTTTCCCCGAGCTTTTCCTCCAAAGAGGTATAGTAGTTGTTTTCAACGGCGTTATCGTCGCCTTCCGGCTCCTCCGCTGCGGACAACTGGTTGGCTTTCCGAACCAGTTCCTCGACCGCACGGACGGAAAGCTCGCGGGATGCGGTGAGCGAGGCGATCTCCTCGATGCGGCTTTTATCGTTCAGTCCGAGCAGCGCACGGGCGTGTCCGGCGCTGAGAGAACCGTCCGATACCATCGAAAGAACCGGATCGGGAAGCTCCAGAAGGCGGAGCGAATTGGTCACGGACGCACGGCTGCGTCCGACCTGCGCGGCTGCTTTCTCCTGCGTGAGATGATAGTCGTCGATCAGCGAACGGAATCCCTGTGCTTCCTCGATCGGATTGAGGTCTTCCCGCTGAATGTTTTCGATCAGCGCGTATTCTGCGGCTTTCTGGTCGTCCGCTTCCAGAACGACGACGGGAACTTCGTTCAGCCCCGCCATTTTTGCCGCGCGGAAACGGCGTTCTCCGGCGATGATCTGATAAAAGTCCGACCCTTCCACCGCGCGGACGATGATAGGCTGGATCAGACCGTTGGCCGCGATGGAATCCGCCAGCTGCGACAGCGCTTCCGTATCGAAATTCTTGCGCGGCTGACCGCGGCGCGGTTCCAGCTCGGAGAGACGAAGCGTTGTGACGCGCTCCGAGCTTTCCTGCGAGTTATCAATAAAAATCGAGTCGAGACCTCTGCCGAGACCTTGTTTCTTGGGCATTATCTTTTTTATCACCCTTTCGGCTTCTGAGGGTTCTGTGAGTCAGAATGTCTCAGGTGCGCTCAATGATTTCGTCTGCAACGTCCATGTAGGCCTTCGCGCCCTTGGAATACCGGTCGTAGTAGATGACCGGTTCACCATAGCTGGGAGCTTCGCTCAGACGGACGCTGCGCACGATGCTCGTTTTGAACAGTTTGTCAGCATAATATTTCTTCAGCTCGTCCAGCACCTGCATGGAAAGATTCAGACGTCCGTTATACATCGTGATCAGGATACCGGTGATCTCCAGCGAAGGATTATAGAGCTTCTTCGCCTGACGGATGGTCAGCATGAGCTGAGAAAGCCCTTCGAGCGAATAGAACTCACACTGCATCGGAATGATGACGCCGGAGCTTGCCGCCAGCGCGTTGATCGAGAGCAGACCGAGCGACGGAGGGCAGTCGATCACGATATAATCAAAACGATCCGAAATCTCCGCCAGTGCGTTTTTTAGAAGGAGCTCTCTCTTGTCAAGCTCAATGACCTCTACTTCCGCACCGGCCAGAGAGATCTGCGACGGGATGACGGAGAGATTCTCGAACCCCGTTTCCAGCATGGCGTCGGAAGCGGTACAGCGGCCGATGATCATATCATAGGAAGAAAGTCTGATCTTCTTGCGCTGAACGCCGACTCCGCTGGTGGCGTTGCCCTGCGGATCGAGATCGACCAGCAGAACCTTTTTCCCTAATGCGCCGAGCGCGGCGGCACAGTTCACTGCCGACGTCGTTTTGCCGACGCCGCCCTTCTGATTGGCAAGCGATATGATATATGCCATCCGAGCCTCCCTGCGCAGACACAGGAACGCCGGTCTGCGGCTGTAAATGAAGATACATCATATATTATACCAACTTTGAACCGCGTTGTCAACAGCTATTTTGTAAATACTCTGTGGCACGCCGTATTTTTACCGCATTTCATTCATGTTTCACGTGAAACACAGGCAAAGAACGGCAAAACGGTCGAATTATGTTTCACGTGAAACATTCGTCAGACACAGACCGCCGATGGATCGCCGACGTCAGCGGACGATTCGCCTGAGATAGGGCAGCTTAACGATTCGCAGTCGGGAAACGGATCGTCTGACGGGCTGACGGCGGAAGAAGTCCCCTGTTCCTTCGGAATGCGGATGACAAGACGAATGGAGTCGTCATCCTCGCTCTTTTCACTTTCCGCGCCGATCCCTGCCTGACGGATCAGCGCAAGCGCTTTGTCGATGGAATTGTAAAAGATCCGGATATCCTTCAGCACGATGCGGCGTGGAGGACGCGCGTGCGCAGGTCTGCTGCTTTCGGCGAGGAAACGTTCAATGTAAGCCTCTGTGGTGGCGACGTTCAGCCGATGAGCGCCGATGTAGTCGATGATCTTCAGACGCTGCTCGACAGAATCCACCTTGAGCAGCGCACGCGCATGACGTTCTGTCAGGGAAAGCGCGAGTATCTTTTCCCGTTCCGGCGCGGTGAGACGGAGGATCCGCAGTTTGTTGGCGACAAAGGACTGGCTCATCGAAAGCTGCCGCGCGGCTTCCTCCTGCGTCAGGTGGTGCAGCTCGATCAGCGAAGCAATGGAACCCGCCTGTTCGAAGATATTCAGGTCCTCCCGCTGAATGTTTTCGATGATCGCAAGCTCGGCGGAGCGCTGACTGTCCGCTCGGATCAGCAGACAGGGGACGGAGGTCAGTCCGAGCAGCTTCGCGGCTCGCAGTCTGCGCTCTCCCGCGACAAGCTCGTAAGGACCGTCCGCTGAATCGGAGGATTCGACGCCGCGGCGTATGGTCAGCGGCTGCAAAATACCGTACTGACGGATGCTGTCGGCAAGGCGTATGATGGATTCATCGTCGAACTGCCTGCGCGGCTGGGCAGGATTGGGCAGAATGGATTCGGTCGGAATACTGTGGATCCGCCCGTATTCGTCGCTTGAAAGAAGCTCTTTCTCCCGCTGTGCCAGTTCCTTCCATTTTCGCCGCAGATCGTCCCGCTCATTTGCCAGCTCCATACGGGCAAGCCGCTCTGCTTCTCTTCCCTGCACCGCTTTTTTGAATAATCCTGTCATGGAAATCTCCTTTTCGATCATGATTCTGCCGGAACCTTCTGCGCGTCCGAACGCGCCCCGGGAGTCCGTCCTCTTTATGGTTCCGCGACAGGAATATCATACCACATCGGCGCTGAAAAACATGGCGAATGACGGCTGCGGAAAAATTGGCGTCTTCGCCGAATTACCGGGCGTTTCCGTGTTCCGACAAAGAAAAAAGCCGCTCAAAGCGGCTTTTTCTTGATTTGCGCGTTATTGCGCGGATAATTTTTCGGCGTCTGGGAAATTTTCTTCACTTCAATGATCGTTCGGGGATTATCTTCTTCGGATACGAGACGGAACGACTCGGCTCGGACTAACTGTCCGCAGAGCTTCCGAAAAGCGTTTCCCGCTTCGCTCAGCTCCTCAGCGGCGTTCGCTTTCATGGCAAGGAACTGTCCGCCGACCCGGACATACGGCATACAAAGCTCGCTCAGGACGTTCAGCCTTGCAACGGCGCGCGCCAGCGAGACGTCGAATTTTTCCCGGTATTCCGGCGTCTTTGAAAGGTCCTCCGCGCGCGCGCAAACGCAGGTGATATTGGAAAGCCCAAGGATCTCCGCCGTTTCGCGGATGTATTCGATCCGCTTTGACGTGCTGTCCAGCGCCGTGATCCGCAGATCAGGGCGCGCGATGGCGAGCGGCAGAGACGGGAAACCCGCTCCGCAGCCGACGTCGATGACGGTGCTTCCCTGCCCGATGAAGCGGGCGGCGGTCAGCGAATCAGCGTAGTGCTTGAGGATCACGTCATCCGGCTCGGTGATGGCGGTCAGATTCATGACCTCGTTGACGGTCAGCATCCGTTCGGTGAGCTGACGGAACCGTTCGGCGAGCGCGGGCGACGCGAATTCCTCCAGATGGTTGCGTTTCAGGATCGCTTCGTAATGCTCGCAAAAATTCTGTAAATCTGTCATGGAGATCAACCGTCCTTTTTGTCTGCCGGTTCGCTGCGGTGCTGTGAGGAGAAATAGATCAGCAGGACCGAGATGTCGGCGGGCGAAATGCCGCTGATGCGGGAGGCCTGTCCGATGCTGGCGGGTTGAAACTTATTCAGCTTCTGCGTCGCTTCGATGCGGATCCCTTTGATCTGACGGTAATCGAAGGGAGTCGGCAGCTTCTTTTCTTCCAGTTTTGCGGTGCGCGCTACCTCGGACAGCTGACGGCGGATGTAGCCTTCGTATTTGATCGAGGTCTCCGCCTGAATCTGAACGCGATAGCTCAGCGGCGGGCGCGTGACGTCGACCGACGCGAGCTTTTCGTAAGTGAGCTCGGGGCGGCGGAGCAGCTCGGCCGCCTTTACGCCGGTCGTGACGGCGGTGGAACCGGCTTCTTCGAGCAGCGCCGCGAGCGTATCGGACGGCGGGATCGTCGTGCGTTCCAGCCGTTCGATCTCGGCTTTGACCTCGCTCTGTTCGGTTTCAAAACGCTGCCAGCGCTCGTCGGAGATCAGACCGACCCGTCTGCCGAGCGGTGTGAGACGTTCGGCGGCGTTGTCCTGACGGAGCAGCAGACGGTATTCGGAGCGGGAGGTCATGATCCGGTAGGGTTCCTTTGTTCCTTTGGTCACCAGATCGTCGATCAGCGTGCCGATGTAGCTGCTCTGGCGGGTGAGGATCAGCGGTTCCCTTCCCATTATTTTCATTGCGGCGTTGATGCCGGCGACCAGTCCCTGCGCGGCGGCTTCTTCGTAGCCGGAGGTCCCGTTGAACTGTCCGGCTCCGTACAGACCGGAAATATCCTTGAATTCCAGCGTGGGATGGAGCTGAGTTGGGTCCACGCAGTCGTATTCGATGGCATACGCCGTCCGCATGACCTGCGCGTGCTCGAAGCCGTTGAGCGAATGGAGCATCTGCATCTGCACTTCTTCGGGAAGCGAGGACGAGAAGCCCTGTAAATACATTTCCTCGGTATCGGCTCCCATCGGTTCGACGAACAGCTGATGGCGCTCCTTGTCGGCGAAGCGCATCACCTTGTCTTCGATGCTGGGGCAGTACCGCGGACCGATCCCTTCGATCATGCCGGAATAAAGCGGCGAACGGGACATATTGCCGCGGATGATCCGGTGCGTTTCCGCGTTGGTGTAAACGATGTGACAGGGGATCTGCTCGCGGCGGTTCAGCTCGTCCCGGTCGGAATCGACCGAAAACGGGTCGACAAAGGAATCGCCCGGTTGAACTTCGAGCTTTGAAAAGTCGATGGAACCGCGGTGGATACGCGCCGGCGTGCCGGTTTTGAAGCGCATCATGCGGATCCCTTCGCGTTCCAGATTGCCGGTCAGCTCAGTAGCGGGAAGCATTCCGTCCGGACCGGACGGATACGCGACCTCGCCCACGATCACCCGTCCGCGAAGATAGGTTCCCGAACAAATGATCGCAGATTTGCATTTCCAGCAGGCGCCGAGCTTGGTGACGACCGAAACGATCCGCTTCCCTGCTCCCGGCTCCCCGGCGTTTTCACGCGGGATATCCTCGCAGTGAAGGTCGGTGATCTCCGCCTGGATCAGACGCAGATGGGGCGTTTCCTCGATCGTCTGCTTCATGATCCTGCGATAAGCGGCGCGGTCCGCCTGAATTCTTTTTGAATGGACGGCGGTTCCCTTGCCGAGATTCAGCACACGGCTCTGGAGCATGACCCGGTCGGCTGCACGCCCCATTTCGCCGCCCAGCGCGTCGATTTCGTAAACAAGATGCCCTTTGCCTGTTCCGCCGATGGACGGGTTGCAGGGCATATTGCCGACCGCGTCCAGATTGATGGTGAACAGGATGGTTTCGAGTCCCAGTCTTGCGCAGGAAAGCGCCGCTTCGATCCCGGCGTGTCCGGCGCCGATGACGCAGACGTCTGCGCAGCCTGCCTCATATTCTCTGATTTTGTCCGTATTCATGGCATTCATGATAGACCTGACTGTTATGAAGTAAAAAGATGAAGTGAGATGAAGTAAAAAGATGAAGCGGGATGAACAGCAGTATGAAGTAAATGCCGCATTCAGTTCATCTTATTGAGAAGCGCCCAGCCGTTTGTGCTGTCGTAAACGGGGATGATGCCGCCGGACGCGCTCCCGATATGATCGAAAACAAACGGAACGACCGTGTTCCCGGCGGTGTCGATCATGCCGACCTTCCCCTCTTTTCCGAGTACGGCGAGACCTTCGCTGAACGGCTCGGCATAGGTGTACTCCGGCTGCGCGATCCAGCGCCCGGTGTAGTCCATATAGCCGTAATAGCCGTCCCGTTTCAGCAGAAGCACGCCGCAGGAGTAGGCGGCGACTTCATAATCGGACGGGACCGGGAATTCGGTGCCGTCGCTGCGGATGACGATATCCACGTCGGTCAGCGTGCGGACGTCTTCATTGAATTCATAGTGGAAGGCGTCGATCTCGCGCTTGCGGACGCGGCAGAGACCGCGGTCAAAGTAGAAGAAGCCGAGCGATTCGATCCCGAAGGTGTCGGGCGCATAATAGTTTGCGAACACGCGCCGCCCGGACAGATTGACATATTTGGAGGTGCCGGTGATCTTATTGTAGAAATAGGACTGAACGTAGCTTAAAACGCCCGATTCGTCGCATACGCAGGCGACGCCTTCACGGAAATTGAACGCCCGCGTGTAGCGGAAGCGCGTTTTCATCGCGGTCGGCGCGGTCCCGTAGCCGTAAAGCTCACCGTCGAAATAAACCCGGTCCTTCGTGTCGCTCTTGCCGTAATAGGTCGGATAGTTGATGTAGATGCCCCGATTGTCGGCGGCGTCCTCATAGTCGCTCTCAATGAATTCTCCGTCGACGAACTGGTAATAGACCGCGTAAGGTTCGGCGTTCTTTTTCGCCGGCTGAACGATCTCATAGAACTGTGCGATGTCGTCCCGGCTGCGGGAATAGAGCGGCTGATAAACGTCGAGATCGAAACTCCACGCAAGGACCGTGCCGTCCGCGTTGAGAAGCGTGACGGTCGTTCCGTTGTCCACGACGACATAATCCATATAGACGTCGACAAGCGGTCGGTCGACCTCCTGATCGACGAGCTTTGTCGTGTAGCCGCTGTAAACCTCGTCGGGAACGCGCTCCGGCGTCTGGATCGTCTTTTTGCGGAGAGAATACCGATTCTCAATGGCGATCGACGGCTCCATGCGCGTCAGGATGGAGAAATCGCCGTATTCGTCGTCGGTGATGCAGAAGCCTCTCGACATGGCGCTGTCGGATGAATCGAGCGAATTCAGAAAATCGGTCACGGGGTCGGTTTTCGGCGGGTCGACCGGCGGAACGTTCTGCGAATCCGAAGACGGCACGGCGTCCGTGACGGACGTGTCGCCCGGTTTTTCCGTGATCGGTTCGGTCCCGGAGGATTCGGAGGCAGTCGTTTCGCGTTCTATGAAAGTAAAGTCATACGCGCCGCGCTGATAGGCAACAGCGGCAAAGACAAGAAAAGCCAGCGCGGCTGTCGGTATGATGCGCACAGCGATTTTTCTGAAAATACTCATCATCAAACCATCCTAAATCGTTCCGACGGCTGACGAAAGCACCGTCGGTTTTTGGCAAAGGAACAGGTGCATGGCTTTTCAGCCTGCATATGGTTCCGGTGAATCGGCTTCGCAGCGCACCGGAACGCTTTCAAAGCGGAGAACGGAGGGGTCAAACCGGTCGAGCCATTGCCTTGCGCCGTCGTCGTCAAGGATCAGCGGCATACGGGGGTGAAGAAAGGTCAGATTGGACGCGGCGCTTTTCGTGACGACGGTGTATTCAAACGGCGCGTTTTTCCCCGGCCGCATCAGCGCACAGAGCCAGAGCGGTCTGCCGGAGACGGAAAAAACACGGTATTTCCGTTTTTTCGGCTTCGCTTTCGGATCGTCCGGCGCTTCGTTTGCCCATTCGAAATACATCCGCGCGGGCGCTATGCAGCGTCCGTAGGAAAGGTGCGGCGCGAAGAACCCGCTCGACGCGAGCGTTTCGGCGCGGGCATTGAAAACGACTCCCTTTCCGTCCCATCTCGCAAAGCCCCAGCGCGCGTTCATCAGATCGCCGTGCTGTGTTAAGATCGGGCAGTCAGTCCCGGGCAGAGCGAGCCTGCCGTCGGGTTCTCCCGCGCCCAGATAGGAATGTACGGCAGGAACGAGTCCCCGCAGTCCCGCGATGTCGTCGTCCTCGATGACGATATATCGTCCGCACATAAGCGCCTCCGAACGGTTATTTGTGGTATTTGCCGCCTGCCGCGATATTGAAGGCGCGATAGAGCTGTTCGAGCAGGATCACGCGCATCAGCTGATGGGGAAAGGTCATTTCCGAGATCGACAGCTTCATCCGGCAGGCGTTTTTCACTTCGTCGGACAGACCGTCCGACCCGCCGATGATGAAACAGACGTCCGAGAAGCCTTCGGCGGCAAGCGAGGCGAGTTTTTCGGAAAAACGCTCGCTGGGCATCTGTTTTCCCTCGACGCAGAGGGCGCAGAGGAAAGCGCGCGGCGGCAGAGCGGCGAGGATCTTCTCCCCTTCCCGTCTGACGGCGGCGGCGGTCTCGGCGGCGGAGGCGTGTTCGGGCAGACGCTCGTCCTTAATGGCGATGTTGTCGATCACGCAGTACGCGCCGAGACGTTTTTCATATTCCTTAACCGCGTCGGTCAGATATTTTTCCTTGATCGTACCGACGTGGACGATATGTATTTTCAGCATTTTGGTCTGTGATATCCGGCGAAAGATTTTCCTTTGGCGGGTCAGACGAGACGTGTGATCCGGTCCATCGCGGCGACGCCCACGGTGACGTCCGTGTCTTTCAGCGCGTTCTGCGCCGTGGCGAGCGCCAGCTCCGGCAGATTGTTTTCCGGACTGAGGTGCGCGAGCAGAAGACGTTTCAGCCCGCGGCGCGCGAGCTTTGCGGCAAATCCGGAAGCGGAAGTGTTTGAAAGATGCCCGTGTTCGGAGAGGATCCGCAGCTTGAGCTGATACGGATAGCTTCCGCAGAGCAGGATATTTTCGTCGTGATTCGATTCGAGGATCACGTTTTCGATCCCGTACAGCGCATTCTCGACCGATGTGTCGACGCAGCCGATGTCGGTGGCGACGGCGAGGGAATGCGCCGCCGTCCCGTCGGTGACGACGTAGCCGACGCTGGCGGCGCTGTCGTGCGGCGTGACGAAGGAGCGGACGGTCAGCGAACCGACCGTCTCACGGAAAAGCGGAGGATGCACGACCGCGTTCTGCGCCGTAAAGCACATTCTTTCCGAGCAAAGGCAGGCGCGGGCGGACGGTTCGGTCAGATGGATCGGGATCCGGTACCGCTTTGAAATCGTTTCCAGAGCGGCGATATGATCGGAATGCTCGTGTGTGATAAAGACCGCGCGGATCCTGTCAAGTGATGTGCCGAGCGATTTCAGAGAAGTTTCGAGACGGCGGGCGCTGATGCCCGCGTCGATGAGAAGCTCGTCCCCGCCGCATTTCACGTATATCGCGTTTCCCTTCGAGCTTGAGGCGAGCGTACAGACGGCGAACGCCGCTTCGCTTACGGAAGCGGGATCCGCCGGAAGACTGATCGTTGTCATGTCAGATAATATCAGAAAACGGAAAAGATCTGTGAGAGAAAATCCCCCCAGAACAGATAGAATACATCGAGTAAGAGCGTGAGCGCGAAGGGGATGAGAAACGGCATCAGCTTTTTTGCCTTTTTCTTATCCGCGTTGACCTTTTCACAGAACGCCCGCACGCCTTCCTCGTCTTCGATCGCGCCGTCCTCATCCCGGAACATCTCCGGCGTGATCTCCTTCGCCGAAACGCCGTGGTTCAGGTACAGAATGATGCACGCCAGCACGGTGACAACGGCGACGTAAACGAGCATGACCACGCTGAACGGCATATAGAACGACGCCTCCAGACTGATCAGCGCTTCGTAAACGGCAAAGACGAGAACGGTGGCGAGAAGGAGACGAAGCGCGCGCTGCCAGCTGAAGCCCTTAACGCTTTCTTTTACCGCGCGTCCCGCTTCGCCCGTGTCGATTTTGGCAAGACGGTTCGCCGAACGCTTTTTTTTCGCCATAATGATTCCCTGCGGGAGCCGGAAAAACCGGAGGAAGGAAAACGGGAACGTTTCCCCTCACGGATTCTCAGAGACGCCCTGATGAACGCCGCCGGAAAGGAACCGGTCCTTTCCGGCGGACCGGACGGTTACTGAATACGGATCGCGCCGTAGGGACGGACCTTGAGAACGGCGGTCGCACCCTTGCCGAACGCGCTGTCCAGCAGTTCTCTGAACGCCGGAATGTCTTCGTTGGCGACAAACGCCTGGATCGTGCCGGCAAAGCCGCCGCCGTGGACGCGGAAAGCCGCCTTTTTGCCCTTCAGCGCGATCTCGGCGAGGCAGAGCGCGAGCGAAAGCCCCTGCTCGGCGACGTTCTGAACGGTGTAGACATTCTGGAGATACTTGAAGCTCGAATTGCCCGAAGCCATAACGCCCTCAAAGAAGCCGTCGAGGTCGTTCTTTCTCAGTGCGTCTGCCTGAACGGCGACGCGGGCGTTTTCGTTTTCAAAGTGGATGGCGCGCATGACGGCGCGGTCGCCGACCTTTTCGCGCAGAGCGGGGAGATTGCCGAGGATCTCGTCGAGCGAGACCTCGCGCAGGACCTTCTTGCCGAAGAATGCGGCGACAGACTTCATTTCGGCGGGAACCGAGGCGTAATCGGGGTTCAGGTTGGCGTGGTTGCCGCCGGTATTGACGATGCAGAGAGAATAGCCGGCTGCGGACAGGTCGAACGGGAGCTTTTCGATGACCGGTTCCTTCGGGTCCTTAAAGTCGATGGCGACGAAGCCGCCGACTGCGCAGGCGGTCTGATCCATCAGTCCGCAGGGCTTTCCGAAGAAGACGTTTTCGGCATACTGCGCTAATTTCGCGATCTCGGCGTTCTCGACCCTGCCGTCGTTGTAGAAGCCGCTCAGGATCAGACCGACCATATCCTCAAACGCGGCGGAGGAGGAAAGTCCCGAGCCCTTGAAGACGTTCGAGGTGGTGTATGCGTCGTAGCCGCCGACCTTGTAGCCGCGCTTTGCGAAGCCGTCGCACATACCGGAGATGATCGACTTCGACGTGAAGAACAGTTCTTCGTCGGCTGCGGGAACGGAAATGTCCACTTCGTCGATCGGGAAGCCTTCGGATTTGATGTTGATCTTCATATCGTCGCGCGGAGATGCGCAGGCGATGATGTCGAGGTTGATCGAAGCGGCGAGGACGCGGCCGTAGTTGTGGTCGGTGTGGTTGCCGGAGATCTCGCTTCTGCCGGCGACCGAGAAGAGCGACAGTTCGCGGTCGTCTCCGAACAGCTTCGTGAATTCCTCCACGACATTGATGTAGCGCGCTTCCTGCGCCCTGATATTTTCCGCGCCGTACAGCTCGGTGAAAATACCGGTATACTTGCCGCCCTGAATGGCGGCAATGGTCTGTTTTGCGTTCATGACAATCCTTCTTTCTGTCAATGCTTTTCTGTCTGACTGTTATTCTTTGATCGTGTTGGGATTCAGGACCGCACGCCGCGCAAGGTCGAGCGCGTTGCTCGACGAGACGTGGCGGACATACTCGCGGGGCTGGAGTCCGTTGCCGACATGAAGCTCGCGGACCTCCTCGAAGGATTCCGTGCTGACGCCGACGAAGACGGTGCCGACCGGCTTTTCGGGCGTGCCGCCGGTCGGACCGGCGATGCCGGTCGTCGAAACGCCGACGTCCGCGCCGAAGAGCTTTCTCACGCCGCGCGCCATTTCGATCGCCGTTTCACGCGAGACCGCGCCGTGCGCTTCGAGTGTTTCACGGGAAACATTCACGAATTTTTCCTTGACCTCGTTGGAATAGGTCACGATGCTGCCGTCCAGTACCGCGCTTGCGCCGCTGACGTTCGTGATGCGCTTGGCGACCAGTCCGCCGGTACAGGACTCGGCACAGGCGATATGCAGCTTCCGTTCGGTCAGCAGGCTGACCAGCGCGTTTTCCAGCGAACCGGCGTCCACGCCGTAGATGTACGCGCCGACCTCGGCCGCACGGATCTTTTCGATCATTTTGTCACAGAGTTCAGCGCATTCGGCTTCATTTTTCCCGCTTGCCGTGACGCGCAGCAGGACCTCTCCGTCCTTGGCGTAGGGCGCGAGCGTGGGATTCGTCGAGCCGGTCATCAGATCGCGCAGCGTATCCTCGACCTTCGATTCGCCCATGCCGAAGATGTTGACGTTTTTCGAGAACAGGATGTGATCCGAGAAGCCGCGCAGATAAGGCTCGACCTCTTCTGAGAACATCGGCTCGCATTCTCTGGGCGGACCGGGCAGCAGGATGATGATCTTGCCCTTTTCCTCATCTTCAATGGCAAGTCCCGGCGCGGTGCCGTAGTTGTTTTTGAAGACGACGGCGCCTTCGGGCATCAGCGCCTGCTTTTTGTTGTTTTCGGTGATGGGATGACCGTAGCGGTTCATCCGCGCCATCATGCGGGCAAGGCTTTCCTCGTGCATATAGAGCTTCCGCCCCATCAGCCGGGCGGCGGTCTCCTTGGTCAGATCATCGTAGGTCGGACCGAGACCGCCGGTCAGGATGACGAGATCGGAGCGTTCCAGTGAGAGGGTCAGCGCGTATTCCAGCCTTGCGGGATTGTCGCCGACGACGCCCTGATAATACTGATTGATGCCGAGCGCGGCAAGCCGGCGCGAGATGAACGCCGCGTCCGTGTTGACGATATCGCCGAGCAGAAGCTCCGTTCCGACGCAGAGGATCTCGGCGCTGTTGATTTTAATCATGACGTAACACACCCGAAAGCAGAGCTTTCATGACCGGTGACGGGGCGGAGTGTCTGTTCAGCCCTCGTACAGCGGATATTTCTTGCAGATCTCGGTGACGGCTGCGCGGATCTTGTCGGCGGAGCTTTCAAAATCGGTCGCGGTGAGATAAATGAGGTGAGCGAGCGTCTTCATGTCTTCCTCAACGAGACCGCGGGAGGTGACGGCGGGCGTGCCGATGCGGACACCGGAGGTGATGAAGGGCGACTGCGGGTCGTTCGGGATGGCGTTCTTGTTGACGGTGATATAAACCTCGTCAAGCTGCTTTTCGAGCTGCTTGCCGGTGATGCCGAGATTTCTCAGATCGAGCAGCATCAGATGGTTGTCCGTACCGCCGGTCAGGAGATCGAAGCCCTCTGCCGTCAGAGAATCGGCGAGGACCTTCGCGTTCTTCACGATCTGCTGCTGGTAGGTCTTGAATTCGGGCTTCAGCGCTTCGCCGAAGCAGACCGCCTTGGCTGCGATGACGTGCATCAGAGGACCTCCCTGCGTGCCCGGGAAGACCGCCTTGTTGATCGCCTTGCCCAGCTCTTCACGGCAGAGGATCATGCCGCCGCGCGGACCGCGAAGCGTTTTGTGCGTGGTGGTGGTCACGACGTCGGCATACGGAACGGGGCTCGGATGAAGTCCTGCCGCGACCAGACCTGCGATGTGCGCCATGTCGACCATCAGATATGCGCCGACGCTCTTGGCGATTTCGGACAGGCGTGCGAAGTCGATGATGCGGGGATATGCGGATGCGCCCGCGACGATCAGCTTCGGATGATTTTCCCTTGCGAGGGCTTCGACCTTGTCGTAGTCGATCCGGCTGGTCTCATCGTCAACGCCGTAGGGGATGAAGTTGTACAGCATACCGGAGATGTTGACAGGGCTGCCATGGGTCAGATGACCGCCGTGAGCGAGGTTCATGCCCATCACGGTGTCGCCGGGCTTCAGAAGTGCGAGATAGACGGCGGTATTCGCCTGCGCGCCGGAATGGGGCTGAACGTTGACGAATTCGGCGCCGAACAGCTTTTTCGCGCGCTCGATCGCCAGATTTTCGGCGATATCGACGCACTCGCATCCGCCGTAATACCGTTTGCCGGAATAGCCCTCGGCATATTTGTTGGTAAGAACGGTACCCATTGCCGCCATGACGGCCGGGGACACGACGTTTTCCGAAGCGATCAGCTCAAGACCTCTCTGCTGACGGGCGTACTCCTTTTCGACGGCCTCGCCCAGCTCGGGATCGAAGCTCTTGATGAATTCGATATTTTCTCTGACCATGATAACCTCCAAATAATTTCAGATATGGATTCGGTGACCAGCGCCGCTCTGCTGTGGGACCGCGTCGCGGCGATGTTTCCGGATTAAAAATATAATCAGAATAATTATATATGATTCTGTTTGAAAATACAATATGTATTTTGTAAATATTCTGTCCGCATCAGACGGGTTTTTCCGTCGCAGCGGTGGTCTGAACGGAAAAAAGGACAGTCCGGGCTGTTAAATTTGTCGAAACTGTAAAATTTCATTTTAGTTGTCGAAAAGTCCTCATATGCTATTGACAAAAGGCACAAATCTGTGGTAGAATATTATTGATACGTTGGCAAAACTGTTAATCATACTAAATTTGCAGGTTATCTGACTGAAAAAATGGGAAAATTCACATCAGTCTATATGTATGACCCTGTTTCCCGCCGGTTTTCCTGCATCCGAAGGCTCCCTTTTCTTCGCCGGAACGGAGCTGTGAGGAGGTTGTTGAAACGAAAACAATCCTGATCACTTCATGCAAGGGCGGCGTGGGCAAATCGACGGCGGCGGTCAATCTGGCGTACTCGCTGGCGAAAAACGGCAGCCGGGTGCTTCTTGCCGACTGCGATTTCGATATGAGATGCCTTGATCTTCTGCTCGGCGCCGAAGACCGCGTTCTGTATGATCTGCTTGACGCGGCAAAGGGGCGCGTGAGCGTGGAAAAGGCGATGCTCCGCGACGAGCGTTCGGAGAATCTGTATTTTCTGGCGGCGCCTTCCGCCGACGGAAGGTCGCTCACAGGCGGAGAGCTTGCCCGCGTGTTTGAAGAAGCGCGGCAGGCGGAACCGTTCGATTTCATTCTGCTTGACACGCCCGGCTCGCTCGGCGCACCCGCGCTGCTGGAGGCGGGGATCGCGGATGAGGCGATGATCGTCGCCTCCCATCATCCGGCAAGCATCCGCGCCGCGTGTCAGACCGGCGAGATGCTCGAAGAGGCCGCGGTCCCCGAGCTGCGTCTCCTTATCAATCAGTTTGATCTGGAGGGCGCGGCGTCCGGCAGACGTCCCGGCGTCAACGAGATCATCGACCGCTCCTATATCCGGCTCTGCGGCATCGTGCCGTATGACAGCGCTCTCATGCTGGCGTCCGAAAACGGAAAGCTCGCCTTTGAGCTGAAGCATTCGCCCGCCGCTGCCGCATTTGACAATATCGCGCGCCGTCTGAACGGTCAGAACGTGCCGCTGTTCGACGGCTTTACCGGCTGGCGGACAAAACGCCTGATCCGGCGGCTTCTCGAAGCGGACTGACCGCTTCGCACCGCTCCTTCACTTCTGGGAAATAAACGAAAGGATTGATTATAAATGGAAATCGCTATTATCGCGGACGATAAGAAGAAAGAGCTTATGACGCAGTTCTGCATTGCGTACTGCGGCATCCTCTGCAAGCACAACCTCTGTGCGACCGGGATCACGGGAAAGTATATTTCCGAAGCGACCGGACTGAAGATCGAACGGCTGCTTTCCGGCACGCATGGCGGCACACAGCAGATCACCTCGCGCGTGGCCTACAATGAAATCGACCTTCTCATCTATTTCCGCGACACATCGAAGGAGCCGGTGTACAGCGCGGAGGAGCATGACCTGCTGCGGATGTGCGACATCTATAATGTTCCGGTCGCTACGAACATTGCGACGGCGGAAGTGCTGGTCTGCGCGCTTGAAAACGGCGGACTCGACTGGCGCGAGATCGTCAATCCGAAATCCGATTATAACCGCAAGAGCAAATAAAATGAAAAGTGAAGTGAAGGGGATATGAACCTTCACTTCACTTTTTTGATGAAGTTTATGAACCGCATTATGAAGTGAAATATGAAGCGGAGGACTGACTGCCGCTTCATACTTTCCCGCTGTCCATATTCCTGACGGAACAGGCGGGGAGAGAGTCCCTCAAAGACAGTTTTCGGAAATCAGACTGTCTTTGAGGGACTTTTTTATTCTTTGATCAGAGAATCGCAGATCGCTTCTGCGGCGAGCTTGCCCGCGCCCATCGCGGAAATGACGGTTGCCGCGCCGGTCACGGCGTCGCCTCCGGCATATACGCCCGCTCTGGTGGTCGCGCCGGTGGTTTCCTCCACGATGATGCCGCCGTGACGGTTGACCTCAAGTCCCGCGGTCGTCGACTTGATCAGCGGATTCGGGGACGTGCCGATCGCCATGACCACCGTGTCGATGTCCAGCACATATTCGCTGCCCTCGACCGGAACGGGACGGCGGCGTCCGCGCTCGTCCGGCTCGCCCAGCTCCATGCGGATGCAGCGTATGCCCGTGACGCAGCCGTTTTTCGGATCGCGGCGGTCGTCGGGATTACGCCAGCCGAGGATCTCGACCGGATTGTTTAACAGAAGGAATTCGATCCCCTCTTCCATCGCGTGTTCGACCTCTTCACGGCGCGCCGGAAGCTCCTCCATCGAACGGCGGTAGATGATGAAGACCTTTTCTGCGCCCAGACGAAGCGCGGTGCGCGCCGCGTCCATGGCAACGTTGCCGCCTCCGACGACCGCGACTCTGCCGCCTTTGGAGATCGGCGTGACCGGATCGTCCCGGTACGCCTTCATCAGATTGCTTCTGGTCAAGAACTCGTTTGCGGAATAGACGCCCTTGAGACTTTCACCCGGGATGTTCATGAAATTAGGAAGTCCTGCGCCGCTTCCGATGAAGACCGCTTCATATCCCATTTCAAACAGCTCGTCGACCGTCAGCGTTTTGCCGATGACCATGTTGGTCTCCACATCGACGCCCATCGCTTTCAGATTGTCGACTTCCTTCTTGACGATGCTCTTGGGCAGACGGAATTCCGGGATGCCGTATACCAGCACGCCGCCCGCCGTGTGAAGCGCTTCAAAAACCGTGACCTTGAAGCCCTTCTTCGCAAGGTCGCCAGCACAGGTCAGACCGGAAGGACCGGAGCCGACGACGGCGACCCTGTGACCGTTCGGTTCGGGAACGGCGGGCGCTTCGGTCTGATGCTCGTTGTGCCAGTCGGCGACGAAGCGTTCCAGCCGGCCGATGCCGACCGGCTCGCCCTTGATGCCGCGCACGCATTTCGATTCGCACTGCGTTTCCTGCGGGCAGACCCGTCCGCAGACCGCCGGAAGCGAGGAGGTCCTGCTGATGATCTGATAAGCGCCCTCGAAATCGCCCTCACGGATCTTTTCGATGAACGCGGGAATGTGGATATTGACCGGACAGCCCGATACGCAGGGCATATTTTTGCAGTTCAGACATCTTGCCGCTTCGTCGAGCGCGGCGGCTTCCTCATATCCCCTTGCCACTTCCTCGAAGTTGTGCGCACGGACGGCGGGGTCCTGCGTCGGCATGGGGTTCTTTTTGAGTGACATATTCGGCTTTGCCATGTTCTTGTCTTCTCCTTATGTTATCTCGTTTTAGCCGATTGTAAAACTGCGTTTTACAATCGGAACTCACGCTTATCGCCGCCGACAAAATTTGTTTTGTCGGCTCTCCTCATATCGGCGCGAGGGCTCGCCCCGGCTCGCCTTAGAGGAGTTTTTATGTCGGCAAAGCCGACATAAAAACGGATTTTATTATAACGTTTGTCATCGCAAAGCATTAAACGATCGGCTAAGATTATATAATGAAGGAGACAATATAATAATGAAGGTTCTTGTTGTAAACGCGGGAAGCTCGTCGCTGAAATATCAGCTTTTCGACCTGACGGACGGCTCCCTCATCGCAAAGGGAATCTGCGAGCGCATCGGCATCGACGGCCGGCTGACCCACAAAATGCCGGGACGTGACGATTATAAAGCCGAGGTCCTGATGAATAACCACACTGACGCGGTAAAAGCCGTGATCGGTGCGCTGACCTCGCCCGAGATCGGCTGCCTTTCCCGTATGGATGAGATCGAAGCGGTCGGTCATCGTGTCGTGCACGGCGGACCGTACTTCTACGAGTCGGTCCTTGTGACGGACGAGGTCGTTGAAACGCTGAAAAAATGCTACGATTTCGCGCCGCTTCACACCGGACCGCACCTGATGGGCATCGAGGGCTGCTCCGCCGCCATGCCGGGTACGCCGCAGGTGCTGGTTTTCGACACCGCGTTCCATCAGACCATGCCCGACTATGCCCGTACCTACGCGATCTCGCGTGAGCTTGCCGAAAAGTACGCCATCCGCCGCTACGGTGCGCACGGTACGTCACATCGCTTTGTCGCGGGCGAAATGTGCCGGATCTTGGGGCGCACCGAGGGAACGAAGATCGTCACCTGCCATCTCGGCAGCGGCTCGTCGATCTCTGCGGTGAAGGACGGAAAGGTACTCGATACGTCGATGGGCTTCACGCCGCTCGACGGGCTGGAAATGGGGACCCGCTGCGGTTCGATCGACCCGGCGATCGTTCCGTTCATCATGGAACGGGAGGGCTATTCACCCGCGCAGATGAGCGAATATCTGAACCGCGACTGCGGTCTTATGGGCGTGTCGGGACTGTCCTCCGACTGCCGCGACCTCGGTGAAGCCGTGCTGGCAGGCAATGAGAGGGCAAAGCTCGCCGTGAACATCCTGACCTATCAGATCAGAAAGTATATCGGCGCGTATGCCGCCGCGATGAACGGATTGGATGCGCTCGTCTTCACCGCCGGCATCGGCGAAAACCGGAACGAGATCCGCGCCGCCGCCTGTGACGGACTCGGTTTCCTCGGCATCCGCCTCGACCCGGAGATCAACGCGAAGACCCGTCTGCAATCGAATATCGTGAAGATCTCGGCAGAGGATTCCCGCGTGCCGGTCTATGTCATCCCCACTAATGAAGAGCTGGTCATCGCGCGCGACACCGAACGCATCGTGCGCGGTCTTTCCCGGTAAAAATGTGTCGGGCGGATATTTTCGCCCCTGAAAGGAATGGTTATATCATGAAAAACTGTTTTGTTCCGGCAGATATTCTGCTTCCCGCTTTCGCTCAGGACGCCGAAAGGATGAACAAATGGGCGTGCATCGCCTGCGACCAGTACACCTCCGAACCGTCGTACTGGCAGAAAGCCGCTGCGCTGGTCGGGGACGAGCCGTCCGCGCTGAATCTCGTTCTGCCGGAGCTGTGGCTCGGCGAAGCGGATGCGCGCATCGGTGCGATCAACCGGAAGATGGACGAGTACCTCGAAACCGGCGTGTTCGTTTCGCATCCGTCGTCGATGATCTATCTTGAACGCCGCCTGAAAAGCGGAAAGGTGCGCCGCGGACTGATCGGCGCGGTCGATCTTGACTGTTACGATTATACGAAGGGCGCGGACTCCCTCATCCGTGCGACGGAGGGAACGGTGCTGGAGCGCATTCCTCCGCGTGTGAAGATCCGCGAAGGCGCGGCGGTCGAACTGCCGCACATCATGATCCTCATCGACGACGCGGAACGCACGGTCATCGAACCGCTGATCCCGACTGCCGGTTCGATGGAAACCGCGTATGATTTCGACCTGATGCTGAACGGCGGCCACGTCACCGGACGTTTCGTTCCCGAAGACGGTCAGAAGAAGATCGCCGCCGCGCTCGAAAAGCTCTGCGAACTGGACGCATATAATGCACGTTACGATCTGCACGAAACGTCGCCGATGCTCTTTGCGATGGGAGACGGCAACCATTCGCTCGCTTCGGCAAAGGCGCACTGGGAAAATGTGAAAAAGACGCTTCCGGCAGAACAGCTTGCGGACCATCCCGCCCGCTATGCGCTCTGCGAGATCGTCAACATTCACGACGAAGCGCTCGAATTCGAGCCGATCTACCGTGTGCTGTTCGGCGTAAAGCCGGACGAGCTGGTGAACGAGCTGACCGCTTACGCCGCGTCTCTGCCGGAAAGCGGGAACGACGCGCAGACCGTGACCTGCGTCACAAAGGGATTCACGAAGGACGTGACCTTTGAAAATCCGACGGCGTTCCTGCCGGTCGGGACCTTACAGACCTTCCTTGACGGTTATCTGAAACGGAATCCCGGCGTGAAGATCGACTATATCCACGGCGTCGATTCGACGAAGGCGCTGGCGGACCGTCCCGAAGCGGTCGGATTCCTGTTCCGCGGCATGGAGAAGGGCGACCTTTTCAAAACGGTGATCTGCGACGGCGCGCTTCCGCGCAAGACCTTCTCGATGGGCGAAGCGGACGACAAGCGCTTCTATCTGGAAGCGAGAAAGATCCGCTGAAACGTCTTGATCATGCCGTATATAATAATGTAGAAAAGAGGACAAATCATGCTGTCTGCATTCACTCCTTTCCGATTTGAAACCGCATCGCCCGAATCGGTCGGCATCAGCAGAGCTTCCATCGCCGCGTTCGAGGAAGAAATCCGCTCCCAGAACATCGGGCATCAGGGCTATATGCTTTACCGTCACGGCAAGCTCGCCGCTTCCTCTCTCGCCGAGCCTTACCGTCCGACCGATAAGCGGCACGTCTACTCGGTCAGCAAGAGCTGGACCAGCACTGCCGTCGGCATCGCGGTCGATGAAGGACTTCTCTCCGTCGAAGATCATCTGGTCGACTTCTTCCCGGACCTGACGCCCGAAAACGCGCCGGAAAATCTCCGCAAAATGAAGCTCCGCCACGTGCTTTCGATGAACACCGGTCATCAGACCGACACGCTCGGCAGAGTCGCTTCGCGCGAGCCGGGCTGGGCGAAGCGTTTCCTGTCGCTCGACGTGGAAAACGAGCCCGGCACGCATTTCGCGTACAATTCCACCGCGACCTATATGCTGTCCGCCGTCCTCACCCGCGTCACCGGGCAGAGAATGGTCGACTACCTGAAGCCGAGACTGTTCAATCCGCTGGGCATTGAAAACGTCTGGTGGGAGGAATCGCCCGAAGGCGTCAGCGACGCCGGATGGGGCATCCATGTTTCGGCGGAGGATATGTTAAAGCTCGGCGTTCTTTATCTGCACAAGGGAATGTGGGAAGGGAAGCGCATCCTGTCCGAAAAATGGGTCGAGGACGCAAGCTCCTTTGTGTCGGACAACGGCGCGAACCACGATTCCGACTGGCAGGTCGGCTACGGCTATAAGTTCTGGCGCTGCCGCCACAACTGCTACCGCGCGGACGGCGCATATGGTCAGTTCATCGTCATTTCGCCCGAAAAGGATATGGCCGCGGTCATTCTCTCCGAAGACAACCGTTTGCAGGGCATCCTCGATGTGTTCTGGGATACGATCTTCGCGTCCCTGTCCGACGAGGCGCTGCCCGAATCCGACGGCTCGGAGGACATCGCGGTCCGTCCGTATCAGACGCTGCCCGACGGGGACGAAGCGTTTGAAGACGTTTCCTTCACTGCGGAGGACAACCCGGAGCAGATCGCCGGGCTGACGCTCCGTCATGCCGGGGACGCGCTCGCGCTGACGCTGACCGGAAAGCTCGAACATTCCATCGAGCTGATCTGCACGCGCGGACGCTGGGAATACAATCGCTTCTCGCACTGTCCGATCACGCCGACCGCTTTCCTTGCGAACACCGCCATCGGCGTTCCCGCCGAGATCGCGGCTTCCTACGGCGTGAAGGACGGTCATCTGACCGCGGCGCTCCAGTTCGTCACCACGCCGCACGGCATGACGCTCGATATCGACTTCGCTGCAAAGACGCTGACCGTTTCGCGCACCATCTCGCGCGGGCAAGCGGACCCGGTGATCAGACTGAGCTGATCGTCTGAAATAATCTCGTCATAATATATAAAACAATTATGCGATTATGGACGACTTGCACAATTGTACTTTAATTCGTGCGAACAGCTCCGTGAAGTGCGTCACTTGACAAAACGCTCCGGATGGTGTATCATATTATCGCAAGAACAAAAAGAAGCAAAGAAGAACATGATACCAAAGGAGTGTATTGAAGAATGAAAAACGCAACAATCAAACTGAACACCATCGAAGACGTCCGCAGCTTCGTCAACATCGTTTCCAAGTACGACATGGAGATCGACCTCGTGTCCGGACGGTATATCGTCGACGCCAAGTCCATCATGGGCATCTTTTCCCTCGACCTGTTAAAGCCGATCGAACTCACCGCGCACGCGGATGATACCGACGCGCTGTTCGCCGAGCTGAAGCCCTACATGATCTGAACCGCATAAAATGTGCCGCCCTCCTCGCCGGAGGGCGGCTTTTTTGCGCTTGGAGGTTCTGTATGGGGCGGGACGCGCATATGCTGGGAACGAAATCTGAACGAACGGAGGGCTTGTATAATAATGAAGAAAAAGCTGCTGGCGGCGGTACTTGCGGCGGCGGTGTTCGGTTCCCTGCCGGGGTTCCGGGTGAAGGCTGCCGGGTACGACGCGAGATCGGTCCTTCTGATGGAAGCGGGGACGGGACGGGTGCTTTATGAGGAGAACGCGGACGAGGCGCTTCCGCCCGCGTCGGTGACGAAGATCATGACGCTTCTGCTCGTCATGGAAGCGGTCGACGACGGACGGCTCGACTGGGACGAGACGGTCTGCACGTCGGAATATGCCGCGTCGATGGGCGGCTCGCAGGTCTTTCTGAAACCGGGCGAGGAAATGCCGGTCTCGGAGATGGTCAAATGCGTCGTCGTCGCCAGCGCGAACGACGCGGCGGTCGCGCTCGCCGAAAAGGTCGCCGGGAGCGAGGAAGCGTTCGTCGCGAAGATGAACGAGCGCGCCGCGTCGCTCGGGATGAATAACACCGTCTTCAAAAACACCAACGGTCTGGACGACGCGCCGGAGGACGCCGGTCACGTGACCTCCGCGCGGGATATCGCGCTCATGTCACGGGAACTGATCGTGAAGCATCCGAAGATCCTCGAGCTGTCGTCCATCTGGATGGACACTATCCGGGACGGCGCGTTCGGGCTGACCAATACGAACCGGCTCGTGCGCTTCTACCGCGGCGCGAACGGACTTAAGACCGGCTCGACGGCGAAAGCGGGGTTCTGCATCAGCGCGACTGCCGAACGCGGCGGAATGCAGCTCATCGCGGTGGTCATGGGCGCGCCCTCGCGCGACTCTCGCAACGATACCGCGAAAAAGCTGCTCGACTACGGCTTCGCAAACTGGGAATGCGCGCGCCTGACGCCCGAAATCCCGCCCGCCGTCCGGGTGCTGGGCGGCGTCGCGCCGGAGGCCGCGCTCACGGCGGAGGAAACGACGGTGCTTCTGCCGCGCGGGAAGACGGGCGCGTTAAAGGCGGAAATCTCGCTTCCGGAAAAAATTTCCGCGCCCGCCGCGGCGGGTCAGACGCTCGGACGCGCGGATTATTACCTTGACGGAGAGAAGATCGCGTCGATCCCGCTGACGCTTGCCGAAAATGTGGAAAAAGTCAGCTTTTTCGGACTTTTTTCGCGCTTTCTCGGCAGGATGACCCTTTCGGAAATGAAATATTAAATGGGGTATAAAATTACAAATACCTTACAAAGCGTTCCAACCTCTTGCAAAAAATCTGGGATTGTAGTATGATATGTACAGGGAAAATTCCGAAGGATTCCTGTATGACCGTAAACCGGTACATTCCCGTGAGACCGGATGAGCCGACGGACGGAAAACAGGCGGACGAGGAGGATTCCCTGAAAAAAATCTAATAAGGAGAAAACACCACATGAAGAAGTTTCTTGCTTTAGTGCTTGCTATGCTCATGGTAGTAAGCGCTGCAGCGACGGTTTCTGCATTTGACGATGTTGACGCTGGCAACATTTATTATGAAGCGATCAACAACCTCGTCACTTACAAGATCGTCAAGGGTAAGGACGCTGACGGTAAGATTTTCGATCCCGACGGCGACGTTACCAGACTCCAGCTCGCGATCATGATGTCCCGCGCTCTGACTGCTGAGGTTGAATCCGACGCTCTCTGGCAGAACGGCATCACCATTTTCCCGGACGTTGACGAATACAAGGGCGCGATCGAATTCGCATCCACCGAAGGTATCATCACCGGTTATCCGGACGGCAATTTCCTCCCGAACGCAGGCGTGTCCTACATCGAAGCTCTGACCATGGCTACCCGTGCTCTCGGCTACGACGACGGCAAGCTCGCATACCCGATGGGTTACTACACCAAGGCTAAGGCCCTCGGTCTCACCAAGGACGTTCAGGTTTACGACCTTGACCAGGCACTTACCAGAGCTGAAACCGCTCAGATCATCTTCAACATGATCAGAATCGTTCCGGCTGACGGCGGCATGACCATCGAAGCTGCAAACTTCGGCGTTGCTACCACCGAAAACACCACCACCTTCGTTATCACCGCTACCCCGAAGCAGGCTTATGCTGAAGGCTACAACGCTAACGAAGCAGGTTACGTAGGTCTCCAGCTCCTCGAGAACGGCGTTCCGACGGGCGACATCGCTTACTACAACGCAGCAGCTCTCGGCATCACCGGCAACGTTGAGAACTACCTCAGCTACACCGTTGACCTCGTAAACTACAACGCAAAGACCGGCGCATTCACCTCCGCTGAAATCGGCGAAGCTGCAGACGTCGTTTACTCCACCGCTGTTACCGCTGCTGACACCAAGTTCACGGTTGCCGGCAAGGCATACTATCCGGTAGAGAACATCACCGGCGCAGCTCTTAAGAACGAGATCGTCGTCATCAACGGCGGCGCTACCGCTACCAAGGCTAAGATGCCCCTGTTCGACAAGGATGGCAACATCGTTGATATCGAAGGCGTAGTCAAGGCTCGTTTCGCATACACCACTGCATCCGGCGCTAAGTACTATGCTGACGTCCTGAACAAGGAAGTTATCACTGAGGCCGCTGCAATCGAACTCTTCGGCGTTTACACCACCGACGGCGCATACACCAAGTACGCTACCATGACCGCTGCTGACATCAAGGCTTCCCAGAACTATCAGCTGAAGCTCTTCGACGACAACGGCGACGGCAAGTACGACCGCGCGATCTACACTCCTGTTTACATGTCCGTTTACACCGCTAAGGACAGCGACGGTTACGACACCGTTATCAAGAACCTTACCGGCAACAAGGTTAAGGACGCTGACATCACCTATACTGATGCTTCCGTCAAGACCAAGGGCACCATCTTCGTATACACCTGGAACGAACAGGCTAAGATCGTCGACGTTATCGACGTTCTCGAGCTCCAGGATGGCACGATCGACAAGATCGACACCACCAAGTATGTAAAGGGCAACACCAACAACGCTGACAAGAGCACCATCAAGATCACCATTGACGGTACTGCTTACAACGTAGCAAAGATCAACGACCAGAAGGTCGGCGCGAAGATCCTCACCAACGGCGCTCCTGGCTCCATCGCCAAGATCGTTTCCGACGCTAAGCTCGACTACTTCGATCACGACGCATTCATCGCAACCGCTAAGGTTGGCGCTCTCGTTAAGTTCTACGAATTCAACGGCTACATCATCTATGCTGAAACCTACAGCCTGGAAGACAAGTTCGATATCGTTGTTCTCGACGAGTACACCTCCTACGACTCTGCTGCAGTTTACGCTGACCTCTACAAGAAGGGCGTAGTTGCAGAAGACGTTGAAGTTTCCAAGTTCGACGGCAAGGTCCTCGCAGACCTCTCCATCTTCAAGTATGCTGATTTCCTGAACACCATCACCAGCCAGAAGCCCGGCACCATCTACAAGGCAGTTGCTCTTGGCGATGGCACCACTGAACTCGGCGCTTCCCTGAAGCGTTATGATGCCAACTCCATCAAGTCCTTCAAGCTCCTTGATTCCGGTCTCTATGATGTAGATTTCTTAGACGGCATCTCTGACAACACGAACAAGGCACTTAGAATCCGCACCAACGCTTCCACCGTATTCTACTTCATCGACGAAACCTATGGTAAGGAAAGTGTCGTTGCATACGTTGGCGCACCTGAAAAGGGCTCCATCATCAATGCAGACCAGATCCTTGTTGATAAGCTCGGCTACGGCTCCGGCAGCAACAACGGCGTTGCTTCCATCGTTATCGTTTACAACGCAACCAAGATCACTGGCTTCGGTCTCTCCGAGATCGCTACTGTCAGCGCATTCGTTAACTCCAGCCTGAACCCGACTGACAAGATCGTTGTCAACTCCGCAAAGGCATTCGGTCTCCCGAGCAACTACACCGGCAACTACTACTACTACTCCAACGTAGCAGTTAACCTTGAAACCGGCGCAGTTCTCAGCCTCTACTCCTGCGAAAAGCTCGAAGCTGGTCACATCTACGAAGTCGACAAGAACAATGTTGTCCTCTATGACGATGTTGCTGAAGCTCTCGTAGAAACTCCTTCGGTTGATCTCGCAGTTTTCACCACCGCTGCCGACATGATCGACTTTGACGACCAGTACATCACCTCCTCCGCTCTGGGCATTGCCCTCGCTGACAAGGTTACTACTGTCAAGGCTACCAAGGCTGACTCCATCGCAATCAAGACCTCCAAGACTGACGTTCTCAACATCCTCAAGGATGCTGCATACGTTGGCGGCGAGCTCGTAATGCTTGCTGACGGTCTCGATGATGGCGTTCTCGTCATTGTCTGCGCTAAGAAGGCAACCCTGCCGCCGCCTCCTCCTCCTGCAGGTCAGGCTACGCTCTCCATCGTCAACGCTATTTACAACAATGGCTCTGACATGGCAGCTAACTTCGACGGCAAGACCATCACCATGCTGAGCGACGTTGCATACGTTGCAGAAGCTACCAACGTTACCGGCACGAAGGTTGACTTCGGCGCAGCTAACTACGGTATCTCTTCCATCGCACAGCTCGATGCTGACGGTTACTCTTGGAACGCTTACACTGTTCCCTGCAACCTGACTGCTACGATCAATGCTAACAACAACCTCGACGTTGTTGTTGCAAAGGATGCAGCATATCCGGGCGCTGAAACGGCTCTTGACGCTGGCGTTTACGAAGTTGTTATCGACAACGACGTTACCGCTGACCTCATCACCATCTACATTATTGTAAAATAATCGCAGATAAGTGCCAAAAAGGAGGCTCCCCGAAAGGGGAGTCCCCTTTTTTCATATGAAGTTCAGATAAACTGAACTTATAAAGTTCAGAATAACTGAACATTATTCGGTTCGGAAATTCTGAACTATATACAGTTCAGAATAAACCGAACTTCAAATAGTTCAGAAAAACTGAACTCAGCGCCGAAAAACGATCCCGCCGGGCGGCGGGATCGTTTCTGCTTTCAGAGGATGCGGAGCGTCTGGACCGGTTTGAGCCCCTTTTCGTCCAGCGCTTTGTTAAGCGCGTTCCGCGTCATCGGAGCCGTTGTGAAGACGCTCTTTCCGTCGAGCGTCTTTTCCGCGAAGGCGGGGATCTCCGCGCCGTCGGGCAGGCGAACGTACCAGCAGGACGGAGACTCGGAGGCGGGAAGGATCTTCTCCTTCGCCAGCCGCTTCCAGATGTGTACGCTGTGCTGAGGATGCGTCAGGAAGGACGCAATGTCGATGATATCGGAGACGACAGCGCTTGCGGTCGGGAGCTTGCCCGCGCCGCGTCCGTAGAACATCACGTCGCCGATGGCGTTGCCGTTGACCAGAATGCCGTTGTACACGCCGGAAATGTTCGACAGAGGGTTGTCATAGGGGACCAGCATCGGCGCTGCCATCGCCGAGACCGTGCCGCCGCAGCGGACCGCGCGTCCGATCAGCTTGACCGCCGCGCCGAGCTTCCCGGCGTTCTCCACGTCTTCGAGCGTGACGCCGCGGATCCCTTCGGTCTCGATGCAGTCCGGCGGGACCAGCTCGCCGAACGCGGTTGCGGACAGGATGGAGATCTTGCGGCAGGTATCGATACCGTCCACGTCGGCGGAAGGATCGCGCTCGGCGTAGCCCTTCTGCTGCGCCTCGGCAAGCGCGGTGTCGAAATCCTTGCCCGCGGAGATCATCCGGGTCAGGATATAGTTTGTCGTGCCGTTGAGGATGCCGTCGACCTCGGTGATATCGTTGGCGGTCAGGCAGCTGCCGATCGGATGAATGACCGGGATGCCGCCGCCGACGCTGGCTTCAAAGAGATAGCGGACGTTATTTTCCGCCGCGAGGGAGAGAAGCTCCGGACCGAAGTTCGCTACGACCTCCTTGTTCGAGGTGACGACGCTTTTCCCTGCTTTCAGAGCCGCCGCGGAGAAATCAAAGGCGGGATGGGAGCCGCCCATCAGCTCCGCGCAGATCTTCACCTCCGGGTCGTTCAGGATGACGTTGATGTCGTGAACGATCCTGTCCGCGAAGGGACTGTCGGGGAATTCGCGCAGGTCAAGAATGTATTTGATGCCGATCTCCTCACCGACGCGCTGCGCGATGAGCTTGGCATTCTGTGTCAGGACCTCAGCCGTGCCGCTGCCGACGACGCCGAAGCCGAAAATTGCGATCTGAATCATGTTGGACCTTCCTTTATCTGTTGTCAGACTGATGCTGGCAGATTACATCTATTGTATCACATTTAACGCGGTAATGCAATAACATTTTTCATAAAACCCGAAATTTCGTCAGGTTGGATAGGGATACGCTGAACAAATCGGGATTTGGGCGAAAAAATACCGGAATGTACGGGATTTTTTCGCCGAGCTCTGCCTTATTCAGCGTTTCCCTGAAAAAGCCATGAAATCAGAGACCGGCGTCAGATAAAATAACGCATCAGAAGGCGCGGCAGCGAGCAGTCATCCGTGAACGGCGGGTAGCGCAGCGGATTCCAGTCGATCAGTGTGGACGAGAACAGCAGAGATTCCTCCGCGCTGAACGTATCGAACCCGGCTTTGCCGTGATAGCGTCCCATGCCGCTGTCGGCGATCCCGCCGAAGGGCAGATGAGGGTTCGCCATCTGCACGAGCGTGTCGTTGACGCATCCGCAGCCGAAGTCAAGGCTGTCGATGATGAGCTTTTTCGTGTCCCGGCTCGACGTATAAAGGTAGAGCGCGAGCGGCTTCGGACGCTTGCGGATGGAATTGATGACGATGTTGATGTCGCTGTACTCGAAGACCGGCAGGATCGGACCGAAGATCTCTTCGCTGAGCAGCTTGCTGTCGCGGTTGATATGATCCATCAGCGTCAGCGAAATGCGCCCGGTCTCCTCGTTCACGTCGCCGCCCATCAGGATCCTGCCGTCTTTCAGATAGGCTTTCAGACGCTCGAAGTGCAGGCGGTTGATGATTTTCGGATAGTATTTGTTTTCGCAGGCGGCAAGCGTACAGAATTTGTCGTGATATTCCTTCATGTACTTCACCAGCTCGTCCTTGACGCTGCTTTCAACGTAAAGATAGTCCGGCGCCGAGTAGGTCTGCCCGGCGTTGATGAGCTTCGACGTGACGATGCGCCGCGCGGCGAGCCGCAGATCGGCGGTCCGGTCGACGATGACGGGACTCTTTCCGCCCAGCTCCAGCACGACCGGCGTGAGCTGCGTGGCGGCGGCTTTGGCGATGAGCTTGGCGACGGCGGTGCCGCCGGTGTAGAAGACCAGCCCGAACTGCTCGCGGCGGATGGCTTTGATCGCCTCAAAGCTGTCGATATAGGCGGCGATGTACTCGCGGTCGAAATATTTGTCGATCAGGTCGCACATCAGGCGGCTGGTGTGGCGCGAATGCTCGGACAATTTGAGGATCGTGCAGTTTCCCGCCGCGATGGACGAGATCAGCGGCATCATGGACAGGTGGAAGGGATAGTTCCACGGCGAAAAGATCATGACGACGCCGAGCGGACGGCGGTATTTTTTGCTGGACGCCGGCCAGAAGAAATAGGGCGTGGCGGTCGTGGACGGCGCGGTCCAGACCTTGAGATAGCGGAGCGTGTGATGGATCTCCTGTTCGACCAGTCCGATTTCGGTGATGTAGCTCTCGCTGTGGGATTTTCCGAGATCGGCGCGCAGCGCGTCCATGAGAAGCCCCTCGTTGTCGCGGATCATATTCCGCAGATTGACCAGAAGCTGACGTCGGAACGCGACGCTGCGGGTCTTGCCGGTTGCAAAGAATTCCTTCTGTGCTTCGATGATGTCGTAGAGATCGGCGGAAATGCCGTTGATCTCCTGCCGTTCGTTATTCGGTGCGTTCATGGCGGACCTCCGGAACATGGTTTAGTATTCTTACTGATATTATACACCAATTTTATGAAAAAAGCTACCCATCAGAGGATTTTTCACAAAAAAATCCCCCGAAACGGGATTCGGGGGACAGAGTGCGGTCAGGTCAGAAGCCGTAGCGCTCGCGTTTGTCGCTCATCAGCGAAGCGCCGCCGTCCATGACGATCTCCGCGCCGGTGATCGAAGCCGCGGCGGGGGAATCGAGGAACAGAACGGTCTGCCCGATCTCCTCCGGTCTGCACCAGCGGCACAGCGGGATTTTGTAATAGGTGTCCTCCGGTCTGCCGAGACGTGCGCTGCCGGTGTCGGTCCAGCCGGGCGAGATCGTGTTGACGCGGATACGGTACTTCGCAAGCTCGATCGCCGCGTGGGAGGCAAGGTGGATCAGCCCTGCCTTGACCGAAGCGTAAGCCGCCGCGTTCGGCGTGTTCATGTGCGCGTTGTTCGAAGCGATGACGACGACCGACCCGCCGCCGGTCCGCGCCATCCACTTTCCGGCCCGCTGAAGGCAGAGATAGGAGCCTTTCAGGTCGATCTTGCAGAGAAGATCGAGATCCTCCTCCGGCAGATCGAGGATCGCGCCGGTTTTCGTCACGCCCGCGTTGTTGACATAGAGGTCGAGCCGTTCAAAGGCGCTTTCGGAAAAGTCAAAGAGCGAATCGACGCCGGTCTTTTCGGAGAGATCAGCCTGAAAGAGAACGGCGCGGGCACCGCGCTTTTCGGCTTCGGCGGCGGTCTCGCGGGCGGAGGCTTCGCTGCTGTTGTAATGAAGGATCAGGTCGTAGCCGTTTGCGGCGAGTTCGAGCGCGATGCCGCGTCCGATGCCCATTCCGGCTCCGGTGACAAGGGCGGTTTTTCGATTGTTCATATCGGTTTCATTCCTTTTTCGGAGATGTGCTGACAAGATCGGGTTTTCGACGAAAAATGCCGGAACAGGGGGCAGCACTTATTATGAATGCCGTTCGCGCACGGACACTTTCAGCGGATCCTGTTCACTTTTTCCTGCGTCCGTCCGGCTGCGGATATTCCGCCGCCGAATCGCGGATACAGAGCTCGGATCTCATGACGATCTTGATGTTCTGGATGGAGGGAGAGTTCATCAGGTAATGGATCGCGTTGGCGGCCTGCACGCCCATTTCACGCGCGGGGATCCGGATGGTAGTCAGCGCCGGATTCATGCAGGAGGCAAGCTCGGTGTCGCCGAAGCCGACGATCGACAAATCGCGCGGCAGACGCCAGCCGAGGTGAAAGAGCGCTTTTGACAGTCCGAGCGCCAGCACGTCGGAGGTCGTGAAAACGGCGGTCGGACGCGCGGATGCGTCCATCCCGGCGAAGATTCCGGCGGCTTCCCGTCCGAAGTCCTCGCTGTACGCTCCCGACAGGATGAATTCCGGGCGGACGGTCAGCCGGTGCTTTTTCATCGCGCTGAGAAAGCCCTCCAGCCGGAGCTGGGAGTTGCGCATGGACGGGTCGCCGTTGACGATGCCGATCGCGGTATGACCGAGCCGAATCAGATACTCGGTCGCGCGCAGCGCGGCGCCGTAGTCGTCGATGTTGACATAGCTGACGCGCTTGTCGTTCAGGCGGCGGTTGACCGCCATGACCGGGACGCTGCTTTTTTCGGCAAGGAGCTTCGGAATGACGACGTCCTCCTGCTCGCGCCGCGTCCGGATGAACAGAAAGGCGTCGGCACGGGAGGCGAGCAGCGCGCGGGAACCTTCCTCGGCGTCGCCCAGCATATAGAGCGTGTTGCCGACGCCCAGCTCGGTCAGGCGGGCGGTCAGTCCGCCGAGAATGGTGTAGACAGTGGGATGCGCGAAGACGCTGCGGTCGGTCGTGTCGGACAGAACGATACAGACGTTTCTGACCGGCTGAACGGCGGGAGCGCGTCGGCGGCGGACATAGCCCGTTTCCTTCATGACGGAAAGAACGTGCTCACGGGTGGATTCGTCTACATTGGGCGCGTCGTTGAGGACACGGGAGACCGTGCTGATCGAGACGCCCGCCAGCCGGGCGAGGTCGCGGACGGTGACGCTCATTCTGCGAAATACTGCGAGATCATCTCGTAGTATTCATCGAACAGCGCGTCGAAATACCGGTCGGAGCTGAACGACGGCACGCGGCAGAAGCCGCTTTCGATCAGTCCGCGGCGTTTGAGGATCTGTTTTTCAAAATAAATGATCATTTCGACGTTCTGACGGATGTGGTTGAGTATTTCGAGCAGAGCCGCGTGCAGACGCTTGGCCTCCGCACGGTCGCCCGCCATGTAGGCGTTATAGGCTTTGAGATAGACGTCGTACATCGAACAGCCGGGCATGAGACCGACCGCGCCCCGGTCGAACGCTTCGATCATCTGATAACCGGCGTTGCCGACGAAGATCTTCAGATTTTTGTTTTCCCCTGCGAGCATGGTGCTGACGTATTTGCCGGAGGGCTTGCACTCGATTTTGTAGTAAACCGCGTTGGGCGCTTCGGCGGACAGACGCTCAAACACCGACGGAGCGATGGCGACGCCGGTCTGTTCGGGCGCGTACTGGATCATGACCGGGATATCGACCGCCCGGCAGACGCGGAGCATATGCTGATACAGCTCCTCGCCCGCCGGCTTTAAGAAGAACGGCGGGAGAAGCATCAGGCAGTCCGCGCCGATGGCTTCCAGCTTTTTGGCGTATTCGACGGCGACTTCGGTGGAATGCTTCGTGACCGACATGATGGAGGGCGTACCGAGCCGGCGGCATTCGTCTGCGGTCAGACGCGCCATTCTGTCCTGCTCTTCATCGGTGAGCTTGTAGTATTCGCCCGCGATGCCGAACAGGGTCAGCGCGTGGCAGCCGCCTGCGGAGAGCGCGACGATGAGATTTTTCAGACTGTCGTAATCGACCGCGCCGCCGTCCGTGAAGGGGGTGGCGATGATCGGGCAGATTCCTTTGAGATTCGGGTCTTTCATGGTTTTTCTCCTTGAAGCGTGATTTTACAGTTTCATTATACCAGCCGGGAAACAAAAATGCAATACTTTCTTCTGTTTCATCTTGTTTCATTGCGGGCGGAGACTTGACAAGCGGCGCGATCTGTGATAAGCTGAAAACAGAACATTCGGACTGTTATGGAGAGAGATTGAAAACAGGTTTTCAATCCTCGTATTGCGGCTTTCACTGCCGGAACGGCGGCGAGAACCTCAAATCCGATGAAAGGTGGTCATAAGCATGAAAAACAATACTTCCCCCGAATGGAAAAAACGCGGCGACCGCACCGGTCTTCTCCGCAACGCGCTGTTGAAATCCATGGGCTATACCGATAAGGATATCGAAAAACCGATCATCGGCATCATCAACACGTGGGCGGAGACCAATCCGGGTCACTTCCATTTCCGTCAGCTCTCCGAAGCGGTCAAGCGCGGCGTGTGGGCGGCGGGCGGTTTCCCGCTGGAGGTCAACACGATGTCGATCTGCGAGGTCTTCTTCGACCTGTCCAGCCTGATCTACCGCAATCTGCTGTCCGAAACGACGGAGGAGCTGATCGCGCGGCATCCCTTCGACGGCGTGGTGCTGATCGGCGGCTGCGACAAGAACGTTCCCGCGCAGCTGATGGCGGCGGTATCCGCGAACAAGCCGACGATCTTCCTGCCCGGCGGCGCGATGCTGCCCGGCAGCTATAAGGGACAGCAGCTCGTCTGCGGGACCGACAGCTTCTATCTATACAACCGCTACACCTCCGGCGAGATCACGCTGGACGAAATGACGAAATACGAGGGCTGCCTGTACGGAAGCGCGGGAGCCTGCCCGATCATGGGGACCGCGAATACCGCGCAGACCGTGGCGGAAGCGCTCGGCATCGCGCTGCCGAACTCCGCGTCCTGCCTCGGCGTGTCCGCGGAAAAGCTGCGCGTCTCGGAGGAGACCGGACGCGCTGTCGTGGAGCTGGTCGAAAAGAATATCTGCTGCCGTGATATCATCACCCGCCGTTCGATCGAAAACGCGATCACCGTTCTGATGGCGGTCGGCGGTTCGACGAATCTGATCATTCACCTGACCGCGATCGCACGGCGCGCGGGGATCGAGCTGAAGCTGTCGGATTTCGCCGAGATCAGCGACCGCACGCCGGTGCTGGTCAACGTCAAGCCGCACGGGACCGAAGCGGTCGGGACCGGGTTCCACAACGCGGGCGGCGTGTTCTCGCTGATGAAGGAGCTGGAGGGGATGCTTCACACCGACTGCCTGACGGTCAGCGGAAAAACGGTCGGCGAAAATCTCGCTGACGCGGATCTTCCCTATGATACGAACATCATCCGTCCGCTCGACCATCCGCTCGAAGAAAAAGGCGGCATCGCCGTACTGTACGGCAACCTTGCGCCCGGCGGCGCGGTCATCAAGCGGAGCGCGGCAAGTCTATCGCTTCTCAGCCACCGCGGACCCGCGAAGGTGTTCGACGATCTTGCCGCCTGCCAGCGGTATCTGCTCGACGAGGACAGCGATATGGACGAAAACACGGTCGTCGTGCTGCGCGGCTACGGACCGGTCGGCGCGCCGGGTATGCCGGAAAGCGGCAATTCCATGCCTCTGCCGCCCAAGCTCAGACGGCGCGGCGTGAACGATTTCGTGCGCATCACCGATTCGCGGATGTCGGGCGGCTGCTTCGGCACGCAGGTGCTTCATCTGACGCCCGAAAGCGCGGTCGGCGGACCGCTCGCGGCGGTGCGGGACGGCGATATCATCCATCTGGATGTGGACAGGGGACTCATCGAGGTCGAGCTGTCCGACGACGAGATAAAGGAACGCTTAAAGGATTTCAAGCCGCAGAACCATCCTGAGATCAGACGCGGCTTTGTGCGCAATTTCATCGACCATGTGACACAGGCGGACGAGGGCTGCGATATGACCTATTTGCAGTATCAGGGCGGGGAAGACTGAAAACGCGGATTCAGAGAAAGGCTGTTTGATATGAAAGATTATCGTTTTAACGTAAAAGACGACGGCGGTCTCGAAATTCTGGCGGACGGAAAGCCGCTGTTCGGAACGGATCCGGCGGGCGAAATCCTTCCGTCTTCCGTGATCAGAGACGGAAACACGGCGGAGCTGACCTTTGACGCACAGGAAAACTGCCCGGCGCTTACGGTCAGGATCCGGCAGAACGGGCAGGCGCTTCACGTCCTTCTGTCCGGCGAGGGAGATTTCGCGGGCGATTTCCGCTATCCGCTCCCGTTCGCGTCAAAGCCGGGCGACACGCTGCTGTACCCGTACTACGAGGGCTTCGCTTTCAAAGCGGAGGACGGGTCGTTCTGCCTGTCGGACCGGATGAATCTGTCGGGCGCGATCCTCTGCATGGCGTTCTGGGGCATCCTGCGGGAAGGGAACTGGCTGCTCTGCGCCGTTATCACCAATCTGGACGCACAGCTCGTCACGACCAGTGAAAACGGTCTGACCACCTCCCGCGTCGTATGGATCCCCGAAAAGGGGAAGTGGGGCTACACGCGCGAGATCCGGTATCTGGTCGGAGAGGGCGGCATTACGGAGCTTTGCATGGCGTACCGCGCCATCGCCGACGAGAAAGGGCTGCGCATCCCCTTCACGGCAAAGGAAGACAAGCTCCCCGCGCTGAACCGGCTGATCGGCGCGGCGGACGTCTGGCTGTGGAACGACGACGCGATGGACAAGCTCTATTCGGAGAACGCGGTCTATCATGTGCCGTCTGCCGAACAGCTGGCGCGCCGCGTGCAGATCGCCGAGGACATGAAGAAAAACGGCATGGACAACGTGCTGTGGAGCATTTTCGATGAGAACATCGACCTTGAAACGGTCGAAAGGGTGAAATCGCTCGGCTACATCACGACCGTTTACGATGTTTACACCGACGTCATCCCGAAGCCGATCGAGCACCTGATCCCCGATACGCGGCGCGAGCGCTGCAAACAGCGCATCGACTGGTGGCCGGACGGCATTCAGGTGCAGAAAAACGGCGAGCTCATGCCGGCATGGCAGCTCAAGGGCAAGGACGGCGTGTTCCGTCATCAGAACAAGATGTGCGACGCCGCGGCGGTCGACTGCGCGTCGAAATTCGTGCCGGAGCAGACGAAGAAATATAAGCTGGACGGCCGTTTCATCGACGTGACCTACGGCGGCTTCGGGGAATGTTACAGCAAGGTGCATCCGATGACCCGGCGGGATTCCCTGCATTACAAGCGCGAGCTGTTCCGTATGCTCGGAGAACTGGGACTGTTCCGCGGAACGGAGGTCGGCTGCGAGGACGGCGCGCCCGACTTTGAGTACAACGAGGGTCTGCTCAGCGCCGCCAGATTCCGCCAGGCGGACGCGGGACGGCGCATGACGCATCTGTACGAAGGAGACCAGATCCGCCCGGAGATCCGGGGAATGATGCTGAATCCGCGCGTGCGCGTGCCGTTATGGGAGCTGGTCTACCACGGCTGCGTGCAGTCCTACTGGTATTGGGGCGATTCGGCGAACTGTATGCCGGAGCTGACGGCGCTGCGCGACCTGTTCTGCCGGCTGTGGGGACTGCCGGAGCTGTATTCCTTCCGCGCGGCGGACTGGGAAAAGCTGAAACCGCTGATCCTCGATTCCTATCGGCGCACGACGCCGCTCGCGGTCCGCGTGGGACGCGCGTCGCTCGACCGGTTTGAAATTCTGGATGAGGAAGGGCTTGTTCAGCGCACGACCTTCTCAGACGGCACGGTCGTGACGGCGAACTTTTCTGAAGACGATTTTAATTCTGACGGCAGGGTGATCCCCGCCGGAGAAGCGGTCGTTTTTGACTGACGGCAGGGCGGAATCCGCCGACAGGCGCGTTTTTTCGAGCGAAAAACGCGCCTGTTCCGCTTTTGACCGGGACACGCCGGAAAAGACCGAAAATCTGTCCGATCATGACGGAATTGGGCGTAAAATGCTGGCAAGACCATAATTCAACAAAAATCCGAAGGAATAATCGGTGAAAATTACTATTGACTTTCGGTACGGCTTGCTATATAATATTTACTGCGCTGGTCGATAGATACTGTATATAGTGGCACATGCTCAGACTCACCACAATATATTGTGGATTCGGACCTGCCGCGATTTTTTATGCCCTTCATAATGATATTGACAGATCAAAGACAGAACCGACGAAAGAGGAGACGGAGGACCGACGGTATATGATTACCAAGATAGTCAAAAGAGACGGACGGGAAGTCCCGTTTAATATAGAGAAGATCGCCAACGCCATTTTCAAGGCGGCTCAGGCTGTCGGCGGGCGCGATTACAGCATCGCGCTTGATCTGGCGTGCCAGGTCGCCAATGAGCTGGAAAAGGAGATCGGCGAAAACGGAAAGCCTACCGTGGAGCAGATCCAGGATATGGTCGAAAAGGTGCTTGTCACCAACGGTCATGCCCGCACCGCAAAGGAATACATCCTGTACCGTGCCGAACGCACCCGCGTCCGCGACATGAACTCGCGTTTAATGAAAACCTACGAGGACCTGACCTTCAAGTCCGCGAAGGATTCCAACATCAAGCGTGAAAACGCCAACATCAACGGCGACACCGCGATGGGTACGATGCTCAAGTACGGCTCCGAAGGCGCGAAGCAGTTCTATGAGATGTACGTCCTCGACCCGATGCACGCCAAGGCGCACCATGACGGCGACATCCACATTCACGACCTTGACTTCCTGACGCTGACCACCACCTGCTGCCAGATCGACATTCTCAGGCTGTTTGAAGGCGGCTTCTCCACCGGACACGGCTTCCTTCGCACGCCGAACGACATCGCAAGCTATTCGGCGCTCGCCTGCATCGCCATCCAGTCGAACCAGAACGATCAGCACGGCGGACAGAGCATCCCGAACTTCGAGTACGGCATGGCGCCCGGCGTCAAGAAGACCTATAAAAAGAACTACCGTAAGAATCTCGCCAAGGCGATCGACCTTCTGTGCGGCGACGCCGACGCGGAAAAGACCGTGACCGGACTGCTCGAAGCGGTCGAAAAAGAAACCGGCATGATCCCGACCCTCGCCGAGAACATTACGTTTGACGAAGCCGTCATCGAAAAGCTCACCGCAGCCTACGGCGCGGAAAAAGCCGCAAAATTCAGCGCATTCGCCCGCAGATACGCAGTCTCCGAGACCGAGCGCGCCACCTATCAGGCGATGGAAGCGCTGGTCCACAACCTGAACACCATGCACTCCCGCGCGGGTGCGCAGATCCCGTTCAGCTCGCTGAACTACGGCATGGACACCTCTCCCGAAGGACGTCTGGTCATGAAGAGCATTCTGCTTGCGACCGACGCCGGACTCGGCAACGGCGAAACGCCGATCTTCCCGATCCAGATCTTCAAGGTCAAGGAAGGCGTCAACTACAATCCCGGCGACCCGAACTACGACCTGTTCAAGCTGGCGTGCCGCGTTTCCGCCAAGCGTCTGTTCCCGAACTTCTCGTTCATCGACGCGCCGTACAACCTCCGTTATTACAAGGAAGGTCATCCCGAGACCGAAGTCGCGTACATGGGCTGCCGTACCCGCGTGATCGCCAACAACTACGACCCCGCCCGCGAGACGGTTTACGGACGCGGAAACCTCAGCTTCACGTCGATCAACCTGCCGCGCCTCGGCATCAACGCGAAGGGCAGCGTCGACGTCTTCTTCGAGAGCCTTGACCGCGAGATCGCTCTCGTCATCGATCAGCTGCTCGACCGCTTCAAGATCCAGAGCGAAAAGACCGTGCGCAACTACCCGTTCCTGATGGGTCAGGGCGTATGGCTCGATTCCGAAAAGCTCGGCATCGACGACAAGGTGGGCGAGGTGCTCAAGCATGGTACGCTGACCGTCGGCTTTATCGGTCTGGCTGAGTGCCTGAAAGCGCTCATCGGCAAGCATCACGGCGAATCCGAAGAAGCACAGCAGCTCGGTCTTGAGATCGTCGGCTTCATACGCAGACGCACCGACGAGGCAAGCAAGAAGTACGGTCTGAACTTCTCGGTCATCGGCACCCCTGCCGAGGGTCTGTCCGGACGTTTCGTCCGCATCGACAAGAAAAAGTTCGGCGAGCTTCCGGGCATCACCGACCGCGAATATTACACGAACTCCTTCCATATCCCGGTTTACTATGAGATCTCCGCAGCAGACAAGATCCGTCTGGAAGCGCCTTACCACGAGCTGACCAACGGCGGTCACATCACCTACGTCGAGCTGGACGGCGATCCGCTTGAAAATCTGGACGCATTTGAATCGGTCATCCGCTGCATGAAGGAAGCGGGCGTCGGCTACGGTTCGATCAACCATCCGGTCGACCGCGACCCGGTCTGCGGCTTCACCGGCATCATCGGAAACGAATGCCCCTGCTGCCACCGCACCGAAGCGGACGGAAAGGGCAAGTTTGAGCGCATCCGCCGCATCACCGGTTATCTGGTCGGCACGCTCGACAGCTTCAACGACGCAAAGCGCGCCGAGGTCGAAGACCGCGTGAAGCATTCGGTCAGAACGCAGCTTGATGAGCTTTAATGAAAAGCACCGCGGCGCGGGACGAAAGTCCCGCGCCGTTTTCTTCTGTCCGGAAAAGTCGGAGGACTCGCATATGACGCATCTCGCAGGATGAATCCACAGAGCTGTGGATTCATCCTGCGAGATGCCGGAAAGTCGTCTGTGAAGCCTGACGACGGTGAAAAACAGGAAAAACTCGGTAAAAAAGCGGAAAAGCGCCGAACGCTCTTGCAAAACAGCGGAAAATATGATATACTGACGGCAGGATCCGGCAATGCAGGACTGTGCCGGCAGACTGATACGGAAAGGCAGACGCTTGATCATGTTTTACGAAAACAACTGGGAATCGCTGAACAGCCGCCCCGTTCCGGCGTGGTTCGGAGAGGCGAAATTCGGCATCTTCATCCATTGGGGAATCTATTCGGTCCCGGCTTTTACGAAGCGGGGACGCTATGCGGAATGGTACGGCAGACATCTGGAGGATCCGGCGTCGGAGGACCGCGCGTTCCATGACCGTGTGTACGGTCCGAAAACGGCGTATGCGGATCTGGTGCGGGATTTCAGAGCCGAGCTGTTCGACGCGGACGAGTGGGCGGAGCTGTTCCGTGACAGCGGCGCGAAGTATATGAACCTCGTGTCGAAGCATCACGACGGGTTCTGTATGTATCAGACGGATCTCATGCCCTACTGGAATTCGGTGGACGTCGGACCGCACCGCGATTTTGCCGCGGAGCTGAAAGCCGCCTGCGAAAAGACCGATGTGCGCTTCGGCGTGTATCATTCGGTCTATGAGTGGTGGAATCCGATCTACCGCCGCGACCCGGAGGAGTACGCATTGAAGCACCTGATCCCGATGCTGAAAGAGCTGGTCGAGCGGTATCAGCCGAACACGCTGTTCACCGACGGCGAATGGGATCAGCCAAGCTCCGTGTGGCATTCGACCGAATTCCTGCAATGGCTTTACAACGAATCGTCCGTGCGCGATTTCATCGTTCCGAACGACCGCTGGGGCAAGGAGACACGCGGCGCGCTGGGCGGAAACTTCACGACCGAATACGGAAACATCGGCAATGGGCGGACGCTGGCGGACGTTCCCGATCACCGTCCGTTTGAGGAATGCCGCGGCATCGGACGTTCCTTCGGCTTCAACCGCGCGGAAAAGGCTGAGGATTATGAGAGCGTCGGCAGTCTTCTGAAACTGCTCTGCTCGCTGGTGTCAAAGGGCGGCAATCTGCTGTTGAACATCGGACCTGCGGCAGACGGCACGATCCCCGTGGTCATGCAGGAGCGGCTGCTCGGCATGGGACAGTGGCTGAAAGTGAACGGCGAAGCGATCTACGGCTCGGAGGTTTACACCCGTGAGGATACCGGAGACGTTTACTATACCCGTCAGCGCGGCTCGGACGGGAAGGATACGATCTATGCCATCACGTCGGAATATCCGGCGGGACGGCACAGCTTCCCCGCCATCCCGTACAGCGAGGGGAAAAAGGTATCCCTGCTCGGCTGCGGCGCGCCGGTGAAGGTCTGGAACGACAACGGAGCGCTCGGCGTGGAGGCGCCGTTCGTGATCCCATCGGAGCTTGGCTGCACCGACCTTTACACGTTCCGAGTGGAATGAACTTCGCATTGCATGAAGAAAACAGGACCCGCTTTGCTGAAAGCGGGAAGCATATTGGGGAGGAACACCGATGAATATTCGCATTGACGCAGAAAAAGCGGTCAGACCGCTTCATAATTTCTGGAACCACATCCATTTTCATCCGACCGACGCGATCGAGGACGACTGGGGACGCCGGATCCTCGATCAGGTCGCAGCCGATCACGCCGCGATCACCGTTCGGATGTACACCATGATGGAGGATATCGTCTCGATGGACGCGGACGGTCGGCTCCATTATGATTTCACGCTCAACGACACCCGCATCGACTATATGCTCGAAAAGGGCTTCCGTCTGCTGCTGTCCTACAACTTCATTCCGCCCTGCATCGCAGCGAAGGACGATGAGGTCAGCGTCGTCGCCAAGAACGGGACCCGCTATAAGGGCAAGTTCATCGTCACCGCGCCGCCGAAGGACTATAAGCTGTGGGAAGAGATCTGCTATCAGTATACGAAGCACATCGTGGAGCGCTACGGGCTTGACGAGGTGAAGAACTGGTTCCTCGGCTGCTTCAACGAGCCGGACTGCACGAGCTTCTGGATGAAGGACGAGAAAAATCTCGAAGTCCGCGCCGCCGAATACTGTAAGCTGTACGACGCCTTTGAAGCGGGTCTTCGCCGCGTGGACACGGGGCTGTGCATCGGCGGACCGGTCGTTTCGGGCAATATGCCGTTCCTTGAACTGTTCTTGAAGCATACCAGCGAGACCGGAAAACAGCTCTCGTTCCTGTCGTTCCACACCTACGGCACGAATCCGTTCAGGATCAACAGCGGCGAGAAGCCGATCTGCGTGCAGAACACCGTCCCGATCGTCGAGGAAACGCGCAGACTGGCGGTGAAGTACGGCTATGAGGACACGCCGCTGGTCATCGACGAGTGGGGCGCTTCGTCGCACGGCTTCTACAACATCGAGGAATGCCCGGTCTTCCTGTTCCGCGAGAACGAGATCTACTCGGCTTATTACGCAAAGCTCATCGCAAAGTATGTCGAGATGGATCTGCCGATCGACCGCATGATGATCTGTCTGTCCGGTCAGCACGAGATGAAGGTGGACTTCTCCGGCTTCCGCAACTTCTTCACGCTGAATTTCTACCGCAAGCCGATCTACAATGCGTACTGTCTCGGCGCGAAGCTCGGCGATACGCTTCTGCCGGCGGAGGGAAAGACCGGCGAGGAGCTTTCGATCCTGCCGACCCGTTCGGCGGACGGACGGATCAGCGTGATGCTCGCCTATGCGTCGGAGCATTTCGACGAAGCGCTCGCGGACCTCGACGTTTCGCTGGAGATCGCCGGTCTGAACGGGACCTATCGGAAGGTCGTTTCGGTCATTGACAGGACCCGTTCCAACGCGATCGACCGTTATTACGAGCTTGGTTCTCCCGACACGCCGAACGAAGAACAGATCGCGCAGATCCGCCGCGCCGGCGAGATCGTCAGCGAGGAGAGCGTCTGTCGCGCAGGCGAGAAGCTGAACGTCACGATGACGAACAACGGGACGGTTCTGGTCGAGCTGATCCCGGTCGCGTAAGGCTTTTCAAACGAAGTCCCCTGCCGCGCAGGATATCCCCGTCGGGCAGAGTTCCCGGCGGGGATATCCTGCGCTGCGTGGGATTTCCCGCGCGGCAGGGGAAATGCACGGAAAACAGAACGGTTTTTTCAGGATTTTTCCGAAAAGCTCTTGCATTTTTTTCGCGGATATGCTATACTGAATAAAGAATGTGATGATGGAGTCTGCCTGCCGACAGAACGGAAACCAGAGAGAGCCGACGCACCCCGTGTGCGGCTGAGAGCGGCTTTTCCGCGGCTCGGAGAGGGCGTTTCGCTCCGGAACAGCGACGGTGAACAGGAACGACCGGTTCGGTAGCCGCCGACGCCCGACCTGCGTTAAAGGGTCGCCGAGTGTATTGCTCAGGCGAATGCAGCTTGTGCGATAAATTAAGGTGGTACCGCGCAGCGGGTCATGAAAATGACGTCGTTTCGTCCTTAATCCGAGGGATGGAACGGCTTTTTATTTTGCGGTCAAACACGATGCGATCAAACACGAAAGGACAGAATAGACATGAAAGAAAAACTCGAACAGATCCGTGTCTCGGCGTGTGCCGAGCTTGAAAAGACGGATGCCGATCTTGAAGCGATCCGGATCCGCTTTCTCGGCAAAAAAGGAGAGCTGACCGCCGTCCTGCGCGGCATGGGACAGCTTTCCGCCGAGGAGCGTCCGGTGATCGGTCAGCTCGCCAACGAGGTCCGCGCCTTCATCGAAAACGCCATCGCCGAAAAAGCGGAGGAAGCGAAGAAGAACGCGCTCGCCAATAAGCTGAGGGAAGAACGTCTCGACGTCACCATGCCCGGCAAGGCTCCCGCACTGGGCAAGCGTCATCCGCTCGCACAGGTCCAGAAGGAGATGGAGGACATCTTCGTCGGCATGGGCTTCGGCATCGTCGACGGTCCCGAAGTGGAGTATGATTACTACAACTTCCAGGCGCTGAACATCCCCGAAAACCATCCGGCGCGCGACACGCAGGACACCTTCTATATCACCGAAAACATTCTGCTCCGCTCGCAGACCTCGCCGGTGCAGGTCCGCACGATGGAAAAGCAGAAGCCTCCGATCCGCATCATCTCGCCCGGCCGTGTCTACCGTTCCGACGCGGTGGACGCTTCCCATTCGCCGCTGTTCCATCAGCACGAAGGTCTGGTCGTGGACAAGGGCATCACGATGGGCGACCTGAAAGGCACGCTTGAGACCTTTGCCAAGACGATGTTCGGCGAAGCGACCCGGATCCGGTTCCGTCCGCACCACTTCCCGTTCACCGAGCCGTCCGCCGAAGTTGACGTTTCCTGCTTCGTCTGCGGCGGCAAGGGCTGCAGACTCTGCAAGGGAGAGGGCTGGATCGAGATCCTCGGCGCGGGCATGGTCCATCCGAACGTGCTTCGCGGCTGCGGCATCGACCCGGACGTTTACAGCGGCTTCGCTTTCGGCATGGGCATCGAGCGCGTCACGATGATCAGGTACGGCATCGACGATATGCGCTATCTGTACGAAAACGACGTCCGTTTCCTCGATCAGTTCTGATTCCCGTTCCGAAAGGAGAAAACGCCATGCAGGATTGGTTCACGAAGGAGCATTTCGGACTTTTCATCCACTGGGGCATTTATTCGCAGCTCGGACACGGCGAATGGGCGCGGTTCGGCGACGACCGGTACATTGACCCGGGCGAGTTCGATCCGAAGCGCTTTGACCCGGATGAATGGGCGGCGCTCGCGTGGGACGCGGGAATGCGCTACGTCGTTTTCACGACCAAGCATCACGACGGCTTCTGCATGTTCGACAGTCACTACACCGATTACAAGGTGACGAACACTCCGTTCGGGAAGGACGCGGCCCGCATGGTCGTCGAAGCGTTCCGAAAACGCGGCTTCCGCATCGGTCTGTATCACAGCATCATCGACTGGCATCATCCGCATTACCGTCCCGACCGCAATCATCCCGCCGGAAGAAACGGCGAGACCGATTTCCCCGGCGTGAAGGACGAGCTTTACCGCGAATACCTGTACAACTCGGTCGAACAGCTCATGACCGAATACGGGAAGATCGACATTCTGTTCTGGGACTACTGCACGCAGTGGAAAACGCCGGAATATTTCGACCCCGAACGGCTTTTTGCCATGATCCGCCGTCATCAGCCTGACATTCTCATCAACGACCGCATGACCTTCGACCGCAACACGGATTTCCGCTGGACGGGCGATTACCGAACGCCCGAATGCGCCGTTCCGAACAGCCCGCCGTCCCGATACTGGGAAACCTGCGTCAGCGCGACGGCAAGCTGGGGTTATACCGTCAGCGATACGACGCGCAAGGACGTGCTCGGTTTCACCGCCGGACTGATGGCGTGCATCGCCAAAGGCGGCAATCTGCTGGTCAACTGCGCGCCTGACGGAGACGGCGTGCTGATCCCGAACAGCGCCGCGCTGCTTAAAGACCTCGCCGCATGGCACCGCGTCAACGGCGAAGCGATCCACGGCACGCACAAAGCCGAGGTCGAAGCGCCGTTCATGCACTGCATGACCCAGCGCGGAAAGTATCTGTATCTCTATATCCCCTTCGAGCCGATGGGACACATCCTGCTGCCCGGACTGCGCGGACGCTGCGAAAAAGCGATCCTGCTGCGGACGGGCGAGGAATGCCGGATGCGTCACTGGGGTCTGGAGGATTCACCGCCGGACGAATACCGTCTGACGCCGGGAGCCGGGCAGTTAAAGCCGGGCGACGTCGTGCGCATCGAGCTGTGCGACGCTCCCGCCGTCGACGATGAGCTTTCGACCGGAGAAATGAAATAAAAAACCGGCGAGGACCGGACGTCTCATGCCGAAAGGCATAGAAAGGATGCAGCCGCCGCAGGATTCTGCGGGACTGCGGGGATTCAGCCATGTTTGTTATCGGAATTGCGGGCGGTACCTGCTCCGGCAAGACCACCCTTACGAACAGCCTTGAGGAAGCCTTCACTGCCGACGGTCTGAAAGTGACCGCCATCCATATGGACAAATTCTTCAAGAAGCCGACGCCCAACACCATCGCGCCGATCACCGGGATCGAGTATCCCGAACACAATCATCCGGATTCCTTTAAGCTGGATGAGTTCTACGCCGCCATCGATGAGGCGAAGGCTTCGGACGCGGACGTGGTGATCGTGGAAGGTCTGCTCGTTCTGTACCTCGAACGGGTGCGCAGCGCGCTCGACTTAAAGCTGTTTGTCGACCTTCTGAGCGACGAGCGCATCGTGCGCCGGATCAAGCGCTTCATGCGCGACCGCGGGCAGACGCTCGACGAGGTTGCCGTCCGCTACCTCGACACCGTTCGCTACCGCCACAACGAATTCGTCGAGCCGTCCCGCTGGCACGCCGATCTGGTCATCAACGGTTCGGCTGACCTTGCGCGTTCGACGAAGCTGATCGGACGCATCGTCAAAGCGGAGCTGGCCGGAAAATGAGCTTGAAAATCCACATCTTCGGCAGCGATTCCGGCACCGAGCCGATGCCGGGACGCCACCACACCTCGTGGGCGCTCGAATACAGCGACCGGCTGTATTGGTTCGACGCAGGCGAGACCTGCTCCTATACCGCGCATCTGATGGGGCTTGACCTGTTAAAGATCCGCACGGTCTGCATTTCCCATCCCCATATCGATCATGTCGGCGGGCTTGCCAACCTGTTCTCGGTCATACGCAAGCTGACGTGGGTGAAGAAATGTCTTCCCGAAAACGAGATCGGGGTGTTTGTCCCGGAGCTTTCGCTCTGGAACGCCGTTCTGACCATTCTGTGCGGTTCGGACGGCAGTCTTGACCGCAGCTTTGCCACCCGTGCGAGCGAGATCGAACGCGACGGCGTGATCTTTGACGGGGACGGCGTGACCATCGAGACGCTGCATAACCTGCATCTCGGCGTGACCGACCCGTGGCGTTCGTACAGCTTCCGCATCCGCGCGGACGGGAAGACCATCGTCTTTACCGGCGACATCAAAAGCTCCGAGGACGTCGACCGCTTCCTGCGGGAAGGCTGCGACCTGCTTCTGACCGAGACCGGTCATCACGCGCCCGACGCCATGCCGCGTTATATCAGAGAACACGGTTATCTGGTCGGTCAGATCGCCTATGTGCATCACGGACGGAAGATCTTAAATGAGCCGGCGGAATCCGAAAGACTGATCCGGGAAGCGTGGGACAGACCGTTTGAAATCTGCCATGACGCGCAGACGATCGAATTATAACGATACCAAAGCAAATGGAAAGGAAGTAACTCCATGAATTTATCGCTTGAATGGGCTAACGATTTCGTCGATCTCGGCGGAATCACGGCAAAAGAATACTGCGACCGTATGACCGCGACCGGTTCCAAGGTCGAAGGCTTTGAAATCCTCGGCGAGGACATTGAAAACGTCATCGTCGGCAGGGTCCTGTCTCTGGAACGTCACCCCGATTCCGACCATCTCTGGGTCTGTCAGATCGACTTCGGCGAGGAAACCCCGACGCAGATCGTGACCGGCGCACAGAATCTGTTCGTCGGCGCGCTCGTCCCGGCAGCAAAGGCTCCGGCGAAGCTTCCCGGCGGCGTGACCATCAAGGCGGGCAAGCTGCGCGGCGTTCCGTCCAACGGCATGATGTGCTCCATCGGCGAGCTGAATCTGACCACGCACGATATGCCGGGCGCGTGCGAGGACGGCATCTTCATTCTGAACGATTTCAACTGCAAGCCGGGCGACGACATCCGCGACGTGCTGAAGCTCTCCGACACCGTCGTTGAGTTCGAGATCACCTCCAACCGTCCGGACTGCCTGTCGGTCATCGGTCTGGCGCGCGAGTCCGCCGTTTCGTTCGAGAAGAAGTTCACGCTTCCGAAGCCGGTCGTCACCTTTGCGAAGGACGGCGATAAGATCGAAAACTATCTTTCGGTCGACGTGGCTGCCGACGCGAAGCTCTGCCCGCGCTATACCGCCCGCGTGGTCAAGAACGTGAAGATCGGTCCGTCTCCGCTCTGGATGAGGATGCGTCTGCGCGCGTCCGGCGTCCGTCCGATCAACAACATCGTCGATATCACGAACTATGTCATGCTCGAATACGGTCAGCCGATGCACGCCTTTGACTACGCCTGCCTCGACGGAAGCAAAATCATCGTCCGCCTTGCCGAAAACGGCGAGACCTTCAAGTCGCTGGACGACACCGATCACGTCCTGAAGGACACCAACCTTGTTATTGCCGACGAAAAGAAGGCGGTCGCTCTGGCAGGCGTCATGGGCGGCGCGAACAGCGAGATCAAGGACGGCACGACGACGGTCGTCTTCGAGAGCGCCAACTTCCTCGGCAGCTCGGTCCGCGTTACCGCCAAGAGCCAGGGTATGCGCACCGAAAGCTCGGGACGCTTCGAGAAGGGGCTTGACCCCGAAAACACGATGCCGGCAGTCGACCGCGCGTGCGAGCTGGTCACGCTGCTCAGCGCGGGCGAAGTGGTCGAAGGCACGATCGACGTCTACAAGGGCAGAGAAGAGCCCTATAAGATGAAGCTCGAAGCCGACCGCATCAACGCCTTCCTCGGTCTGAACGTCAGCGCGGACTACATGAAGGAAGTCCTGAAAAAGCTCGAATTCGAGATCGACGGCGACACGCTGACCGTTCCGTCCTTCCGCGCGGACTGCCGCTGCATGAACGATATCGCGGAGGAGATCCTGCGCATTTACGGCTACAACACCATCGAAGCGACGAAATTCGTCACGCCGATCACCTCCGGCAGCCGCACGCCGGTCCAGAAGTTTGAGCTTCTCTGCGCCGAAACGCTCTGCGCGATGGGACTTTACGAGTGCGAGACCTTCTCGTTCATCAGCCCGAAATACTACGACCGGATCGGTCTTGCCGAAGACGACCCGCGCCGCAAATCCATCGTCATCTCCAACCCGCTCGGCGAGGATACCAGCGTCATGCGCACGACCGCCATTCCGTCGATGCTCGAGGTCCTGGCGCGCAACAACAACTATCACGCCGAAAAGACCGCTCTGTTCGAGCTGGCGAAGGTCTATCTGCCCGACAGCGACCCGGACAAGCTCCCGGACGAGCGCCGTCAGATCGTCATCGGCTTCTTCCGCGGCGGCGATTTCTATACGCTCAAGGGAATTTGCGATCAGCTGCTCGGCAAAGCGGGCGTGACGGTGAATTATGTCGCCGAATCGAACGACCCGACCTTCCATCCCGGACGCTGTGCAAAGCTCGTCTGCGAAGACGGCACGGTCATCGGAACGATCGGTCAGATCCATCCGAACGTAGCGGCGAACTATGCCATCGAGGAAGCGGTCTATGTCGCCAACCTCGATTTCGAGGATCTGTTCGCAAAGGCTGACCTTACCAAGCACTTCACGGCTCTGCCGAAGTTCCCGGCGATCACGCGCGATTTCGCATTCGTCTGCGACGACGCGCTGGAGGTCGGCGCGATCGAAGCCGTCATGAAGAAAGCGGGCGGCAAGACGGTCGAAGCAGTCAAGCTGTTCGACGTGTACCGCGGCAAGCAGCTCGGCGAGGGCAAGAAGAGCGTCGCGTTCAACGTCATGCTCCGCGCCGCCGATCACACGCTGACCGACGAGGAAGCGGACAAGGCAACGAAGAAGATCCTCACCCTGCTCGACCGCGAGCTGGGCATCACGCTGCGCGCGTAAAACAATACAGAAATCTGCCGTCCGGTCTGTCCGGCGGCAGATTTCTGCACCTGAGTATCAATTTCAATAGTCGATTGTAAAACTTCGTTTTACAATCGACTATGTTACAGGATATAAGGAGGATCGGCTATGTACTATACCAATCCCGATCTTGGCTGCTTTGCCAAGGACCCCGCCGTCGTGGAGTTCGGCGGAGCGTGGTATCTGTATCATTCTGTCGTGGTCGAAAAAAAGCTGGGCGTCGGCATCAGCCGCTCGGCGGACGGAGATCGCTTCGAGCGCATCGCGGTACTGCCGTTTGAGCAGGACTGCGAGCAGACCGGCGTCGGCGCACCCGGCGCGATCGTTCTGAACGGAAGGGTCCACCTGTTCTATCAGACTTACGGGACCGGAAAGCTCGACGCGATCTGCCACGCGGTGTCGGATGACGGCGTGCATTTTGTCAAGGATGCCTCGAACCCGATCTTTGCGCCGCGTGAGCCGTGGGCGGAAATGCCGGAATGGTCGTGCGGACGCGCGATCGATGCGGACGTCTGTGTGTTCGGCGACCGGCTCATCCTGTATTTTGCGACCCGTGACAAGGCGTTCGAGCGTCAGATCGTCGGCGCGGCATGGGCGCCGGTCGACAGCGACTTTTCGCGCGGGAGCTGGACGCTTTACCCGAAGCTCGTGCTGGAACCGATGCTCGACTGGGAGATCACCTGCATCGAAGCGCCTGCCGCACTGGTCCGCGACGGGAAAGTCTGGCTGTTCTATGCCGGAGCGTACAACTGCGCGCCGCAGCAGATCGGCTGCGCGGTGTCGGAGGACGGCTTCGCCTTCTGCCGCCTGTTCGTTGAAAAGCCGCTGCTCGCAAACGGCGCGCCCGGCACATGGAACGAGAGCGAGTCGGGGCATCCGTACATTTATCAGGCGGACGACGGCAGGATCTGGCTCTATCATCAGGGCTCGAACGACAAAGGCAGGACGTGGTATCTGTCCCGCCGCGAGATCGTATTTGAAAACGGTCTTCCAACCATTCGGTGAAATCTGATTGCACGTTCGATAAAATTAGTTTCACGGCGAATAAAAAACATGCCGGAAGCAGCTGCTGCTTCCGGCATGTTTTATCGCGGAGCTCCGCGTTATCTGACCAGTCTGAATTCGCCGAACATTTCGGGACGGTGGAAATCGGGTGCGGGCGTGTCGATGGGCGCCCACGAGCTGTACGGTTCGACCGCATGGTCGCCGCCGCACTTATAGATGTTTCCCTTGAAAACGGTTTCGGGCGTGATCCTGTCCAGTCCAAACAGGCGGAGCAGTACGGCTTCCGGAACGAACTCGAACAGCTCCCATGTTTCGGCGGTTTTTTTCACCGTGACCGGGAACGGCTCGACGCCGAGATCGACGATCGAAACGCGCCCGTTCCGCTCAACGCCGAAGCCGATGAGCGTGGTCGGGTCGGAGTTGCATTCGATGTTGACGTAGCCGTTGTCCGGCTTGCCGGGCGCGTGCATGGTGAAGAAAAATTCCATACAGCTGTCAAGATAGACCGGCTCGTTGTGCTTGTGGTAACGGGAGACGGGGTCTGCTTCGGCGCAGAACAGGTGGATGTACAGTCCGGCTTTTTTGTTTTTTGTGTCGGCATAGACGATCTGCGCATAGGTTTCCGGTTTGTAGTCGGTCCCCCAGAGATGGTTTTCGAGACGCGCTTTTCCGACGGCGCTCCAGTCGCCCGGAACGTCGGCGGCGATCATGACCTGATAGCTTTTCATGACGTGATTCCTCCGTGTTTTTCGACAGCCGGTCGGATTGACAGCCGACCGTTTTTTTCTATTATACAACATTTCCGTGCCGGATGCAACCGGACGGAGAAAATTCGTCAGATTTTTTTCCGAAAAGGTGTTTACAAATCGGGCGGGATGTAATATAATAGTAGAGGATAGCAGAAAGGCTGTGAGCGGAAGGATACCGCGCAGACCGGTTACAGAGAATCGCGCCCCGGAAACGGGTGGTGAAAGCGCGCCGAGAGGTACGGTAAGAAGTGCGTCCGTGAGCCGTTCCGGTGAAGGTCAGTAGCCGGTTCCGTGCGCTTCACGTTACAGGAGCGGGAGATATCCGTCCTGCCGTTTTACGGCGGCGAAGGTCTCCGATGAGAACCAAAATAAAGTGGAACCGCGTCTCTGCCGCCTTTATGGATCCTTGCGATCGGGGGCGTTTTTTGTTTTACAGGAGGTTTTGATGGGACGAAACGTCATGGACGATCTCGAAAAACTGAAAAAGGGCGCCGTGCGCGCGAAAAACGAGATCGTCAACGATATTAAGGTCATCCGGGAACGCGACCCGGCAGCGACCAGCGACATTGAGGTGGCGCTGCTCTATTCGGGCTTTCACGCCCTGCTCGCCTATCGTGTGTCGCACAAATTCTACGAAAAGCAGCATTATTTCACCGCCCGCATGATCAGTCAGGGCGCGCGCTTTCTGACCGGCATCGAGATCCATCCCGGCGCGAAGATCGGAAAAGGGCTGTTCATCGACCACGGCAGCGGCGTCGTCATCGGCGAAACGGCGGAGATCGGCGACAACTGTACCCTGTATCAGGGCGTGACCCTCGGCGGTACGGGAAAGCACGTCGGCAAGCGTCACCCCACGCTGGGCGACAACGTGATGGTCGGTTCGGGCGCGAAGGTTCTCGGACCCTTCCGCGTCGGCGACAACACGAAGATCGCGGCGGGCGCGGTCGTTCTCGCCGAGATCCCGGACAACTGCACGGCGGTCGGCATCCCGGCCAGAGTCGTGAAGCGCAACAATCAGAAGATCGAAAACGACCTCGATCAGGTCCACATTCCCGACCCGGTCGCGCAGGAGCTCTGCCGCATGAGCGCCCGCATCGACGAGCTGGAAGCCCGGCTGAAAATCGCCGAGGAAGCAAAAGATCGATCGGATACGAATCAAAACAGCCGTTTGTAAAAATGGTTTAAGATGATGAACGTTATAATAAAATCCGTTTTTATGTCGGCTTTGCCGACATAAAAACCCCTCTAAGGCGAGCAAAGCGAGCCCTCGCGCCGATATGGGGAGAGCCGACAAAACAAAGTTTTGTCGGCGGGCAAAAACGTAGTTTTTGTCTGCGGCGATAAGCGCGAGTACCGATTGTAAAACGAAGTTTTACAATCGATTAATACGAATCAAACGGAAGGAGAATGATCCATGAGACTTTACAACACACTGACAAGACAGAAGGACGAATTCATCCCGCTCGACGGGAAGAACGTCAAAATGTACGCCTGCGGTCCGACCGTGTACAATTTCTTCCACATCGGAAACGCGCGCTGCTTCACGGTGTTCGATATGCTCAGACGCTATCTCGAATACCGCGGCTACAACGTCACCTTCGTCCAGAACTTCACCGACGTGGACGATAAGATGATCAAGCGCGCCAACGAAGAGGGAACGACGGTCAGGGAAGTCGCCGAGCGGTATATCGGCGAATACTTCACCGACGCGAAGGGACTCGGCATCCGTCCCGCGACCGTTCATCCCCGTGCGACCGAAAACATTGACGAGATCATCCGCATCGTTTCGACGCTGATCGAAAAGGGTCACGCCTACGAAGCGAACGGCGACGTCTATTTCCGCACGCTTTCGTTCAAGGAATACGGCAAGCTGTCGCATATGCCCATCGACGAGCTGGAAAAGGGCGCGCGCATCGACGTCACCGAGCAGAAGGAGGACGCGCTTGACTTCGCTCTCTGGAAAGCCGCCAAGCCGGGCGAGCCGTCGTGGGACAGCCCGTGGGGCAAGGGACGTCCGGGCTGGCACATCGAATGCTCCGCGATGGTGCTGCGCTATCTCGGCGAATCCATCGACATCCACTGCGGTGGTCAGGACCTGACCTTCCCGCATCATGAAAACGAAGTCGCGCAGTCCGAGTGCTGCACCGGCAAGCCCTTCGCACGCTTCTGGCTGCACAACGGCTACATCAACGTCAACAACACGAAGATGTCCAAATCGCTCGGCAACTTCTTCACGGTCCGCGACGTGGCCGCCAAGTACGGTTATCCGGCGATCCGCTTCTTCATCCTCAGCGCGCATTACAGAAGCCCGATCAACTTCTCCGCAGAGATCATCGAGCAGTCGAAGAACGCGCTCGAACGCATCGCCAACTGCATGAACAATCTGAAGTTCTACCTGAAGACCGCGCCCGAAGGCGGTCTGACCGACGAGGTGAAGGCTGCCGTCGACGGACGGAAGAACGCCTTTATCGAAGCGATGGACGACGATTTCAACACCGCCGACGGCATCGCGGCGATCTTCGATCTGGTGCGCGACGCGAACGAGCTGATGGCGAAGGGCGCGAACCGTGCCGACGCCGCTTACGCCGAAGCGCTTCTCACCGAGCTCTGCACGCTGATGGGCTTTGCGAAGGAGGAAAGCAGCGACGACGCTTTCATCGCCGAGATCGAAGCCGCCATTGCCGAGCGCATGGCTGCGAAGAAGGCAAAGGATTACAAAAAAGCCGACCAGATCCGCGCAGATCTGCTTGCCAAGGGCGTCATTCTCGAAGATACGCCGAAAGGCACAAAATACCGCATCGAAAAATAAAAAAATCCGTACAGTTTGACTATTGAATTTTTATTCATTCTGGTATAATATATATACAGGGCAAATTGTCGGACATTACAATCAGATTACCGCCAATACACAAAAAAAGGAGAACTGTCATGAAGAAAATTCTTTCGCTTATCTTAGCGGTTTCCATGCTCGCTCTCGCGCTCGCATCCTGCGGCGGCAGCGGCAAGGTCAAAGTCATCGAGGTCGAGCTGACCCAGGAACAGTACGCATTCGGCGTTGACAAGGCACAGCCTGAGCTGCTTGACAAGGTCAACAGCATCATCAAGGAGATCAAGAGCAACGGCAAGTTTGACGAGATCTGCAACAAGTACTTCGGCGACGGCACGCCCACGCCGGTCCCGTCCGCAAAGCTCGACACCTCCAAGGATCAGTTCATCGTTGCGACCAACGCAGCATTCGAGCCGTTTGAATATATGGACGGCGAAAACTACCTCGGCATCGATATGGAGATCGCAAAGCTCATCGCCGACGAGCTCGGTCAGGAGCTGGTCATCAGCAACATGGATTTCGACGCCGTCTGCCTCTCCGTCGGTCAGCATAAGTGCGACATCGCCATGGCCGGTCTGACCATCAAGCCCGACCGCGAAGAATATGTCGCTTTCTCCGATTCCTATTACAACGCAGCACAGAAGATCATCGTCAAGGCTGACGACACCGCTTTTGACGCCTGCAAGACCGCTGAAGACGTAGAAGCAGTTCTCGCTTCCTTCGATGCGACTACCACCATTGGCGTACAGAACGGCACGACCGGACAGTTCTATGTTGAGGGCGACGAGAGCTGGGGCTTCGCCGGCTTTGCAACCTCGATGAAGGGCTACAAGAACGGTTCGCTGGCTGTTCAGGACCTTCTCAACGGCAACATTCAGTATGTCATCATCGACTCCGCTCCGGCAGCCTGCATCGCAAAGGCGTACAACGGCTGAGTCGGGTTCCCTTGTCCTGAATCGATAAACACAAAAGCTGCTCTTCCGTCTCAAAGACGGGAGAGCGGCGCATTTTAATCAAAACGGGGAGTACGCAAACTCATGATGAACGCAGTTCCTGCCCTTCTGTTCGGAGGACGGAAGGTTGAAAAATTCCTTGACGTTCTGCTCAACAAGGGCGGCTATGTCAAGGTGCTGGAAGGTCTGCGCAATACGCTGATCATTGCGATATCAGGTCTTCTGATCGGCATCGTGATCGGTACGCTGATCGCAACGATCCGTGTTGTACCGAAATATCAGGTCCTTCCGCGCATTCTGAACGGGATCTGCACCGTTTATGTCGGCTTCTTCCGAGGAACGCCGATGGTGGTGCAGCTGCTGGTGTTTTATTATGTCCTGTTTCCGCTGATCGGAGTGAACATTACCGCCGTCAACGTCTCGATCCTCGTCTTCGGTCTGAACAGCGGCGCTTACATATCGGAAATGATGCGCGCCGGCATCGAATCGGTCGACAGCGGACAGATGGAAGCGGGACGCGCGGTCGGTCTGTCGTTCCCTACGACCATGATGAAAATCGTGATCCCGCAGGCGATCAAGAACATTCTGCCCACGCTCGGCAACGAATTTATCGCGCTGATCAAGGAGACCTCTGTCGTGTCTTTCGTCGGAGCGGCTGACCTTTATGTCGCTTTCAATATGATCGGTACGAATTCCTATGAGTTCATGGTGCCGTATCTGGTCATGGCGATCATTTACATTATCATGATCGTCATCATCGCCGCAGGCATCAAGCTGATGGAGAGGGGGCTGAAGCGCAGTGACAGACGCCACTAATATGAAAAAAGACGGCGAGCGGGAGGTCCTGATCGACGTCATTGATCTTCAAAAGAATTTCGGCGAGCTGAAGGTCCTGCGCGGCATCACCACGACCATCCGCAAGGGAGATATCGTCTGCGTCATCGGTCCGTCCGGCAGCGGCAAGAGTACGTTCCTCCGCTGTCTCAACTGCATGGAAGACCCGTCCGGCGGAAAGATCATGTTCCACGACGTCAATATCGCCGATATGAAGGTCGATATCAACGTCCATCGCCGCAAGATGGGCATGGTGTTCCAGCAGTTCAATCTTTTCAACAACAAAACGGTCGTTCAGAATATCATGCTTGCGCCGGTACACGTCGGCGTGTCCGATCTGAACCGGGCGAAGCGGCATAATTTCTTCCTTCCGCTGACGAATCTGTTCTGCGGAAAGGATAACAAGAAAGAAAAGCTGCCCATCACGACGACCAAACAGGAGATCAAGGCGCAGGCAATGGAAAACGCGCTCCGTCTGCTCCGCCGCATCGGGCTGGAGGACAAGGCGAACGTGTATCCGTCCACGCTGTCCGGCGGTCAGAAGCAGCGTGTGGCGATCGTCCGCGCGCTGGCGATGAATCCCGAAGTGATCCTGTTCGACGAGCCGACGAGCGCGCTGGGCCCCGAAATGGTCGGCGAGGTGCTCGGTCTGATGAAAGAGCTGGCAAGGGAAGGCATGACGATGGTCGTCGTCACACATGAAATGGGCTTCGCACGCGAGGTCGGTACCCGCGTTCTGTTCATCGACCGGGGTGTGATCCTCGAAGAAAATACGCCGAAGGAATTCTTTGCGAATCCGCAGAACGAGCGGACGATCGAATTCCTGTCCAAGGTGCTGTAAAGCGCAGACCGGCGCGCCGTCAGGCGGCGCGCCGGTCTTTTCTGCTTTGACAGACCGTATAAATATTCATAAACTCTGCATGAGAAAGGATGATGGGAATGCGTGAACTTGACGCGGAAGGACTGGCGCAGAGACTTGAGACCCGCATGGCGGACGATCTGGCGGGCGGAAGAGTCGGCGGCGCGGTCCTTTGTGTGATGCAGCACGGGAAGACCGTCTATCGGAACTGCTTCGGCGTGTCGTCGCCGGGCGGAGAACCGCTTCGGGAGGATGCGATGTTCCGCATGGCTTCCATGACCAAGCCGATCACTGCGGCGGCGGCGTTGATCCAGATGGAACGCGGGAAATTTTCGCTCGACGACAAGGTGAGCGATTATCTGCCCGCGTTTGCCGAAATGGAGATCGGGAAACGGGTGGACGGAAAGCTCGTTCGGACCGGAAAAGCGGAGGATCCGATGCGGATCCTTCATCTGCTGACCCACACGAGCGGACTGGGCAGCGGCGATACCGCCGGACTGGCGGGCAGTTTCTCTCCTGAACAGCGCCGGACGCTCGCCGGAACGGTGGACGGCTGGTCGGGAACGCCGCTTGCGTTCGAGCCGTTTTCGACGAAAGCATACAGCGGGACGGCGGCGTTCGACGTGCTGGCGCGCATCATCGAGCTGACTTCGGACAGACCGTTTGACGAATTCCTGAAAACCGAGCTGTTCGACCCGCTTGGCATGGAGAATACGACCTTCGCGCCGGATGAGGCACAATGGAAGCGCATGATCGTCATGCACGATCTGAAAGACGGAAAGCCGGTCGCGGCGGATTCGCCGAAGCCGGGCTTCGTCTTCGCCGATTTCCCGGTGACGGAGACCTGCGGCGGCGCGGGTCTGGCGTCCGATCTGCATGATTATTCATTATTTGCGGAAATGCTGCGCCGCGGCGGGCAGGTCGGGAACCGTTCGCTGATCGGCGCGGAATGGATCCGGACGATGCGGACGAATCGGCTGCCCGCGCATATTCCGTCGTCTCCCGAAGCGTGGGGGCTCGGCGTGCGGGTCATCACGTCGGAGCGGTACGGACGGCTGCCGGTCGGCTCGTTCGGCTGGAGCGGAGCGTATGGGACGCATTTCTTCGTCGACCCTGCCGACGACGTGACGGCGGTCTATCTGAAAAATTCGCTGTTTGACGGCGGCTCGGGCGCGAAAACGTCGGCGCGCTTCGAGGAGGATCTCGAAGCGTCCTATCGCTGAGCAGACGAAAAGCCCCGTCCGCGCAGAGCGCAGACGGGGTATACGCACGGGATCTATTTGATTTCAAAGGTTTCCTTTTTGTAGTCGACCGTGACGGAGGTGCCGTTGGAATAGGTGGTGCGGAATACGCCGGGCGCGATCTCCTCGTGGTCGTCCATGAACGAGAAGCGGACGTCGGACAGCGACTCATAGTCGTCGCTCATCACTCTGATCTTTTCGGCGCTGTCGCGGAGCTGTTCGTCCGTGTCGCAGAGGAAGTCCTCTCGGCCCATCCAGTTGTTGTTCGATGCGAAGTTTGCGTAGTAACAGATCAGCGGACGGCCGCCGTACTCGAAATATTTCAGGCGGTTTTTCACACTCTTTGCCGTGTAGTTGAGCGTGAAGGTCGAGCTGTTGTACAGGATAATGCCGTGGTAGATCAGTTCCCAGAACGGCACGACCGCGTCGCAGAGCGGGATGGTGTCTTCGCTGCCGATCTTGAACGAGATGTACATACAGTAATCGAGGTCGGACGCGGCGAAGTCGAAGCCGGACTCGGACGAGAAGCCGCCGAAGGTCTTTCTGGCGAGCTTCATGGTCTTGCGGTACCATTCGCCCGATTCGGCGCGGTTCAGCGGATGCTTCGGGTCGTAGCATTTCAGAAGCGGCAGGATCGTGATGACGTCAATGTAGTGAATGCCCTCGAACCCGAGCGCGGCGAGCTTCGGCTGATTGACCGTCTCAAAGCGTTCGTACTGTCTCTGCGGACAGATCTTGTGCGGACGTCCGCCCGACCAGCAGTAGGGACGAAGATGCAGTCCGCCGTCCTTGTTTTTGAGCAGGTATTCCTCGTCGAAGCAGTCGGCGATGGTGTAAGCGCCGGTCGCGTCGTCGTGGCAGACGATGCCGTAGCCGTCTTCCTTGACATGGGAGATCAGCGCGCGCAGACGTTCCTCACCGCCCAGTCTCGGATCCGGCGGGAAGATCTGCGGGAAGCGTCCGTCGTGTCCGCCGTAGTTCCAGCCGACCAGACAGAATTCCGCGCCGGGAATGCCCTGACGTCTGAATTCATCGGCGATATCGCCCACGCGGTCAAAGGTGCAGGCGACGTGCATGGGCGGTTCGGTTTCGGGCGTCTGGTACTCAACCGGGCTCGGCGCGGGTTTCCAGCCCTGACGGACGCGGACAGCGATCGAATCGGCGCTCTTTTTCAGGCGCGGGTCGGCGGCTGTGCGCTCGGCGAGCGGGACGCATCCGCCGCGCGTCAGCTGGAAAGCGCGGTAGCAGCGCGCCATGGCGGGATAGCCGCCGTCCTCAAGCCCGTGCAGCTCGACGCGGATGTCCTCATACGCGGCGTCGCCGTCGAGCATGAAGCGCGGGAAGCAGGAGTAAACGCCATCCTTTACAGAGATGATGGTGACGTGATCGGGACGCATCCCGGTGACGATGGCAAGCGTTCCGGCTTTGCCGGTGTTCATGCCGTAGCAGCCGATGAACGGCGTACCGCGGTCGACCACGGCGTCCTCACGCTGGGTGAAACGGGTCAGCACCGTGCCGGTCGTGCCGCCGCCGGTTAAGAACCAGCCCTCGTCTCCTGCCTTCGCAGTGAAACAGTCGTACAGGAAATCGACATAACGGATGCCCTCGCCCAGCTCTTCCTTTTTCAGATAAGCGGTGAGAACGCCGTTCTCCGCCGCAGTACAGACGTCGAGCGTTTTGGTCTGTCCGTTTTCAAATATCAGTGTTGCTTTCAAGGTGATGTCCTCCCAGAACAGAAATCAATCAATATAACATATATATCTATATCATAACAGGTTCGGCGCAAAAAATCAATAGCAAATCTGAACGAAGATTTGTCAAAAACAAAGAAATTGTCCCATAAAGGGGGAAGGAGAAAATATGCTGCATATCGGTGGAAAGTACCGCCATTTCAAGGGCGGTCTGTATGAGGTGGTCGGCGTGGCGAAGGACAGCGAGACGCTCGAGGAAATGGTGGTCTACCGCGCGCTGTACGGCGAGGGAGGTCTGTGGGTCAGACCGCTCGCCATGTTCTGCGAAACGGTCGAGCGGGACGGAAAGGTCATGCCGCGCTTTGCGTATATCGATGAATGAGAGATCGGGAGCTTCCGTGCGGAAGCTCCCGATTTCTATTGCCCGCAATATCATATTATGATATCATTTAACGATATATTCGGATGCTTCGCACGGAACGCGGAGCGAGGAGGCGTCGAGAAGGATCGTGTTGCGCGCGGTCTTCGCGGTCGTCTGCTCGGAGAACAGCCCGCGGTTGTTCGTGTGGGGAACGTACAGACCATATGCCGAGGACGACACGTCGATGCGCAACCGTTCGCCCTTTTTCACCAGAAAAGCGTGTTCGTCGAAACGGAAGGTCAGCTCGACCTCGCTGCCGGGAACATAGGCTTTGTCGAAGTTCGAGATCTGCTGAATGTCGTCGCGCAGACCGAGCGCGCCTTCCTCCTTCACAAGGCTGACGCGCAGGTAGAAGCAGGTGTCCTCGCAGTCCGAGCGGACGCGGAGAGAGGCGGTCATACGCCCTTTGACAAAGACGTCCTTTTCAAACGGCTCGCTGAAAAACGAGCGGATATCGTACCGGGAATCCGGTCTGTCCTGCCATGCCGTACCGCCGAAGTTGCAGGAAAGACCGCCCTTGAACGATGCGGGCGCGTAGGGATTGTAGGTGTATGTGACCTCTCCCGTTCCGAACGGTACGACGCGCGTTTCCTCTCCGTCGGCAAAATCCTCCGTCCGCCAGCCGGGCGCGGGCTGACCGTCCGTGCGGTCGAACAGGCGGTAATACGTGACCCTGCCGGGCGCGAAGGGGAAATCCCCGTTTCTGCCGGCGGCTTTTTCACGGATCGCGTCGAACCAGCGTCTCGCGTAGTTCGGGAACGCTTCGCTCATCACGCCGTTTTCAAAGACGACCGGCTGACCGTCCGGTCTGCCCGAATGCTGATAGGGATGGACCGCCAGCGCACAGTGTGCGCGGGTCTTGGGGTCCATGCTGTTCCACATATCGAAAACGCCGCCGGTATAAATGTCGTAAAAGCCGGTGGTCAGCAGGATCGGGCATTTCGCGCTTTTCACCGCGTTGTGCGCTTCCGCGCCGCCGAAATGGGTCGTCCAGAAGGGATCGTCCCGGTCAGGATGGCGGAAGGTTTCGTCAAGATCGGGCGAAGGCTCGCCGAAGACCGTCTCCGAAAAGCCGGAGAGCGGCAGCATCCGGAACGTATCGGCCGCACAGGCTTTCTGCGGCATGGTCTTTTTCTTGTACATCCCGACGTACCAGTTCCCGTGCAGAGCCGATTTGAAGAAACCGTTTCGATAAACGACATTGTACCGCTCGCAGTCCTGAACGTCGAACACCGCGCCCTTGATATCGTCCGCGAACGGCGCGGCGACGTAGAAGACGGATGACGTATAGCTTCCGCCGTTCAGGTACAGCTCACCGCCGTAAAAGGGCTGGCGGCGGATCCAGTCGAACAGGGCGAGCGTATCCTCGCGCTCATTGATGTAGGGAATGCAGTCGCCCGTGCTGTGCCCGCGTCCGCGGCAGTGCTGACTGACGACGGCATAGCCGTGATCGTTCCATCCTCTCGCGCCGTTCAGCGCGTCTGAGAGAAGCTCCCGGTCGGTCTTGGCTTCGGCGGCGTCCACATAAGGGCTTCGGAAGACGACGACCGGAAAGGAACCGTTTCCTTCCGGAAGGGAGACGGTCGTGAACAGCTCCGCGCCGTCCACGCTGACATATGCGGTAAAACCGGTCTGGCTCATGACAATACCTCACCTTTCGATATCGAATCATGATATCGTATAACGATATACTGATCATAAAGCGCCGTCCCGCATCGCGGAACGGCGCTGCCGTATTCAGAAGCTCTTTCTGACGACAAGCTCATCGCCCGCTTCGATCGCGAGGATGGGAAGCTCCTCGCTCACGCCGAGCGCGGGAAGCGTCAGATATTCGATCCCGCCGAACTTGCGTCTCGCGCCGACCGCGTCCGAGCCGCCCTGAAGCACCATCCGGACCTTGCCGCTCTGACGAAGCACGCGGCGGACGTCGACGGCGTTGGAGATCTCGTTGTTGTCCAGCCGTCTGTGGCAGAGGATGACCGCCGATTCGGCGACCGAAAGCTGCGCTTCGAGCCATTCCAGCTCCTGCGGCGGGAAATAGGCGTCGTTCGGGTCGGGGTCGACGCTCGAATAAGGCGTGCCGTCGCTGTAAAAGTTGGCGTCGAGCGTGATCAGGACGTGTTTGCCGACCTCGATGCAGCGGCAGACGCCTCCCAGTGCGAACGCATCGCGCGGCAGAGCGAAGGCGTCCTCCTCGCCGATAACGTGATAGACGCGCTGACCGACGTAAACACGTCCGGCGTCGATGATTTCCTGCGCCGCCTTGAGCGTAGCGCGGTCGGTCTTTTCGTCGCCTGCGCGCTCGATCAGATTGCCGAGCGAAACGACGATATCGCAGTCCTGCATTTTTTCAAACAGCGCGCGCAGCTTTTCCGCCGTGCAGACGCCGGTATCCGGCGAATCGGCATCCGCCGAACCGGTGTCCGCGCGGAAGCGCGCGTCGGTGAACACGCCGATGACGAAGGGACGGTCTTCCTCCAGACGGCGCATCGCCATATAAACGCCCGCGTTGGTCACGGCGTCGGAGAGGGCGCGGTGCGCGTCGAGATGCGGGATGCCGAGCTTGTCGGCGATGAAGCCGAGCCCGAGACGCTGCCAGTCGTAGCGCTTGCCGACCCTGACGGCATAGCGGTAGGTGTCAAAGCAGGTCAAGACCAGCGGCTCGCCGACCCGTCCGGCGGCGCGGTAGAGATAACGCAGGTCGGAGTCGAAAATGCCGTGTCCGACCAGCGGCATATTGCCCATGTACTTCATGAAGCGCGCCATGACGTCCTTCACCGGCGGCTTGGCAGCGACCATCGCGTCGGTGATGCCGTTGAGCTTCACGACGCGCGGGTCGATCCGGCGGCCGGGATTGCACAGCTCGGAGAAGGTGCTGACGATTTTTCCGTGCTCAACACGGACGGCGGACAGCTCGGTGATCTCGGAGGGCTTGTCGCCGCTCGCTTCGCCGAAGGAGCCGGTCATTTCGGCGTCCATCGCAAGGAAGGAATCGAAGGTCGGCGCGGTCAGCTCGTCGGGCTCGGGCGGCATTCCGTCTTCGAGGATATCGGTCGGGATGCGCGCGAGACGGAGATATTCTTTCAGTCTTGCCATTTCATGGCGTGTGCCGACGACACGGAAGACCTTGTATCCGGCGAGCATTCCCCGGTCGGTGCGGATGAAATCGTTTTTCGGCAGAGCCGACAGCTTTTCGGTCAGGTGCTTGTGCGCGATCACGGCGTCAAGGTCGAGCGTTTTCAGATAGATGGCCTTGAGCGACGCGACCTGCGAGCCGCCGGTCCGGTTGATGATCTGGAAATCCTCCGCCGTTTTGCGGAGCTTCTTCAACAGCTCGGCGCGCCACTTTGCGGTGGGACAGCTGTCGTCAAGCCATTCTTTTTCAATAAAGCCGGGAGTATTCAGCAGAAGCTCCGAGACGGCTTCGACCGTTCCGCCGATGGTCCCGACCTTGACCCGGAAATAATCGCAGACCGCGAGATAGCGGCGGCTCTCCCGGTCGATGGGGTCGGGCGCTTCGGGGACGGGGAGGATCGGCGTGTTGTCGTCGCCGTCGTCCTCCTCTTCGTCCGGGTCGGGGGACGGAGCTCTGCCGCGCCGGTTCTGCGGCTTGGCTTCGACCGGCTCGGCGGGCTTTTTCCGTCTGCCTCCGGCGGAAGCGTTCGCGGCGGTCAGCGGCTCCTCGATGAGAGCCAGCAGTCCGGCGAACTGGGATTCGGCGGGTTCTTTTCCCCTGCCGAGATTCTTGCGCATTTCGGCGCGCTTTTTCAGAATATAATCGTTGATGCTGTTGATCTTCTGACAGTTCCGCTTCGACAGTCCGCTTTCCGCGCCCTGAAAGGGTGCGAGCAGCGCGGACAGCTCCGCCGTTCTGCCGTCATAGTCCTCGATCACGGCGCCGTCCGGCGTATCCGAGACGGTCAGTGTGAATTCATCTAACATGAGTGCGGCTTCTCCTACAACATAATTGCCGGCGTTTTCCGGCAGAAAACAATACATAATACTATTCTATCATTATTTCATCAATAAGTCAATCCGAAACTTGTAAAATAAGCGCCGAAAATGACGGAATTTGTCGGACAGTCCGCACAGAAGGGAACAAAGAACGCTGAAAGAATAAAACAAAGCCGGATGGGCGGCATCCGACTTTGCTTTTTCAGAATGATTCCGGCTTTTCTACGGTAAGGATCAGAACCGCAGCTCGGCGAACGAACCGGCGGGAAGCGTCAGCTTTCCGTCACGGACATTCAGACCGGTCGGCGAGAAGGTATAAATGCTGTCAAGAAGGATGACCTCCGCGCGGTCCGCGTCCGCACCGGTCACGTCAAGCGTCAGCTCGGCGGGCGAACCGGACGGATTCGAGACGAGCAGCAGCTTTCTGCCGTCTCCGACCGCGCCGCCGACGTAAACGCCTTCGCCGCCGCAGTCCGTTTCGATCTCGTTTTCCAGCCGGTAAAGGTGGTCGAACGCGAGGAACGCGAAATAGGTCGGCAGCGGTCTCAGCCCTTCGCCGTCGAACATTCCGGCGTAGTCGCTCGGAACGACGCGCGCGTCGTAGAAGGTCATGAGCGACGTGCGGGTCTTCTGCATCGTCAGCATCATGGCGAGATTCTTCGCGGCGGCAAGCGGCGTGCGGCGCTTTTCAAAGCCGATGGCGCAGTTCCATTCGTCCAGAATGTCCTCGACCTCGCCGAAGCCGTACTTTTCCAGTACGCGGCGGCAGTAGGCGGCGCGCTCAGCCGTTTCGTCGGGCTGACCGTAGCTGTGCCACGAGAAGAAATCGAGCGGACCCTTATGCTCGTCGGACGAGATGTAGGCGAGAAAATCGTGGAAAAAGTCGATCCAGTGCTGAGCGTGCGTCTCGTAGGGAAGCGTGCGGATGCCGGTGAGGTCCTTGTCCTGCTCCCATGCGTAGAAGCCGCAGGCGGCATAGCCTCCGACCTTGATCGTGTCGCCGAAGCAGTTCTTCAAATGGTTCGCCGTGACCTCGTACAGACGGAAATATTCCTCCTGTGTGCCGAGGAAGCACGCGCCGCCGTGAAGCGTTTTCTCGCCCTCCGGCTCGTTCCAGATCTCCCAGTACCGGATGCCCATATGATAACCGTCCGCCCAGCCCTCGTTGTAGTGCCGGACGATATGCTCGCAGATCCGCGCCCATTTCCCGGGATCGGCGGGCGGGTAAATGCGGTAGGCCTTCATGCGGTAATTGTTCTCGATCGTCTCGCCAAACCGGAAAAACGGCTCGACGCCCTGCGCCGTCAGCGAGGTCAGAAGCCAGTCGGTGAAGGTGAAATCGTAAGACGCGGGATCGTTTTCGTCTGCGTCAAAGTCGCGGAAGATGTTGTGGATATCGGCGAACCGTGCGCCGCCGTAGGCGCCGCCCACATCGTGCGTGCGGGAATAGGGAATGCCCGCTTCGCCGAGGTAATGGAACATACCGTTGTCATTTCCGCGTAAGGGCGCCTGACCGACGCCGTGGAGCGGTCTGATCTTTCCCGTGATATGCGTGAAATCCGCGCGGATGAGCATGGATCATCCTCCCTTTGATAAAAGCGCAGACGGGGGACGTATCCCCCGCCTGCGGTCTGAATGAATCGATCAGTCGTAAAGCGGACCGTAAGCTGCGCAGGCGCGGTAATCGGCGTCCTCGAGATTGGCAGTGCCGAAAGCGGACCATGCGTGCGGACGGTAGACCTTGCACGGGCAGACGTTGTGCATCGAGATCGGGATGCGGAGCATCGAAGCCAGCGTGATGATGTCGGCACCGACGTGACCGTAGGTGAACGCGCCGTGGTTTGCGCCCCAGTTTGCCATGACGCTGTACACATCCTTGAACGCGCCTTCGCCGGTGAGCGTGGGTGCGAACCAGATGGACGGCCAGGTCGGGTCGGTGCGGTCAAGCAGCGTGTGCGTGACTTCATCGGGAAGCTCGACGGTGTAGCCCTCGGCGATCTGGATGACCGGACCGAGCTTGTCGACGAGATTGACGCGGACCATCGTGACCGGCATTTCGCCCTTGCTGATATACTGGCTGGAGAATCCGCCGCCGCGGAAGTAGAGCTTGTTTGCGGGAGCCCACTTCGTTTCGGCGAGCATCGCGTTCATGTCCTCGTCGGTGACGTCCCACCACTTCTTCATGATCGACCTGCCGTCGGCGTCCTTCGACGCACCGTTGCCGTCGAGCGCGGAAGCGCCGGAGTTCAGCAGATGGATGAACCCGCCGGCAGCCTTGCCGGAGACTTCATAGCCGGCGACGCGTTTCACGGCGTCGGGACTCCAGTAGGTGCGCACGTCGGAGAAGACCGACGCCTGATTCGTGACGAGGTTCAGAAGCAGCATGGCGAGACCGTTCAGCGTGTCGTTTTCGGTAGCGAGGATGAACGGAGCGCGCTTGCCGTTCCAGTCGAAGCTCGTGTTGAGGATGGCTTCGGTGAAGTCGGCGTTCGGCTTGTAGTCGGTCCACTGACGCTGACCCTGAAAGCCGCCGAAGATCGCGTTGCGTCCGCAGGATTCCTCGACCCAGCCCATTTCGGCGAGCTTTTCGTTGCCGAGCATGATATCGCGGACGATCAGGGTCATCTTGGCGACGAACTCCCATTCCTTTTCATCCTGTTCGGGCGTGTTGACCAGCTCGCCCGCGTTGCACTCGCGTCCCTTTTCGCAGTTCTTCTTGATCCACGCGAGTTCCTTCTCGTATTCGTCGTGATCGTAGATGCCGAGGTCGATGCGGCGGAGGATCTCCACCATGTCGACCCACTCAGCGCGCACGCCGAGGTACTTCTGCATGAAATTACCGTCAAGGAACGAGCCGCCGATACCCATGGCGACCGAACCGAGCGCACAGTATGCCTTGTCGCGCATCATGCCGACCGCGATGGCGCAGCGTGCGAAGCGGAGGAGCTTTTCGGAAACGTCGTCCGGGATGGAGTGGTCGTCCATGTCCTGTACGTCGTGACCGTAGATGGCGAACGCCGGGAGACCTCTCTGCGCGTGAGCCGCCATGGCTGCCGCGAGATAGACCGCGCCGGGACGCTCGGTGCCGTTGAAGCCCCAGACCGCCTTGACGGTCAGAGGATCGAGGTCCATCGTTTCGCTGCCGTAGCACCAGCAGGGCGTGACGGACAGCGTGCCGACAACATTGAAATTTTTGAATTTTTCGGCGCACATACCGGCTTCCCTGCCGCCGCCGATGGTGGTGTCCGCGATGACGCATTCGACCGGAGTGCCGTCCGGATAGAAGCAGTTCTTTTCGATCAGTTCCTTAGCGGCGAGCGCCATGCCCATGGTCTGGTCTTCGAGACCTTCGCGGATGCCCTTGCGTCTGCCGTCGATGATGGGACGGATGCCGATTACAGGTTTGCTCATGATCATTTCTCCAATCTGATTTTTCAAAATGAGGAATTTCGTTTTCCGAACCGCCGTCCGGAAAAAATGATAACGCCTTATACGGTTATAGTATAGCATGAGGTTTGCATATGGTCAATGAAATTTTCCGGTAAATATATGAATTTTCCGGCAGAATGAATATAAAAATTCAGCTTGACAAACGAAAAAAAGAATGTTATACTGTGAATGTACAGGAAAAACCTCTCCGGGATATGCTGATCAGACCGGGCTTCCGGCGGAAAAAATCCTGTCATTGATTGGATTTTTTCAAAGCGGTCTTATTTGGCGTTCCCTGACCGGCTGAATATTCACAAAAGGAGAACTGATCATGGCAAACAGCAAAATGCGCGTTTCCACCCTGCTTCTGGCTGCTCTGACGGCTGCGCAGACGCTCGCATCCTGCGGCGGCTCCGGCGGCACGACCGACACCCAGACGCCCGTTACCGGCGCGCCCGAAGAAAACAAACCCGTTTACTTCACCGACGCTCTCGGCGATATCAGCTTTGAGGGCGAGACCTTCACGCTCTATCGCGGCTGCCCGGTCGGCTACTATATCATGGAGGAGGAGACCGGCGATATTCTGGACGACTCCATCTTCCTTCGCAACCGTCTCGTGGAGGAACGTCTCGGCATCACCCTCGACTACGTTGAATGCGCATTCAAGAGCGACGGCGGCAGTCAGGCGGAAGCGACCTCGACGATTCAGAGCTTCATCATGGCGGGCGACGACACCAACGATATTTATATCCACGTTCAGCATACCGGTATGCCGGGTCTGATCGCGCAGGGCTGCTTCGTCAACTGGCGCACGGTCCCGAACCTCGATCTGACGCAGGACTACTGGTACCAGAGATGCCTTGACGATATCAACTATTACGACAAGGTGTTCGCCATGACCGGCGCGTACAACCTGACCTCTCTGAACGGCGCGAACTGCCTGTACTTCAATAAGAACATCTGCGACGATCTCAAGATGGACTATCCTTACCAGATGGTTCTGGACGGCAAGTGGGTGTACGATAAATTCTACGACATGAGCAAGGCTGCCACCATCGACGTCAACGGCGACGGCAAGATCGACGTGGACAACGACCAGATCGGCTACTACGGCTGGGGCTACGAACAGTATCCCGGCTTCTTCATGGGCATGGGCGGCGACGTCGTTCTCAAGAAGGCGGACGGTTCTCCCGAGCTGAACATCAACAACGACCGCACGGTCGAGCTGATCGAGAAAATGAACAGGTTCTTCGCGCTGGAAGGCTCGAAGGTCGAATGGACCACCTACGGCATCATTCAGCCGAAGTTTGAAGCGGGCGAGGTCCTGTTCTATCACACCGGTCTGAATGCCGCTACCGGTCTGCGCGACATGGAAGACGACTTCGGCTTCATCCCGTATCCGAAGCTAAACGAGGCGCAGGACGGCTACCGCTGCCGCGTTCAGAACACGACCTGCTTAACCTATATCCCTGTCACCAACAATCACCTTGACTTCACGGGCGCAGTCCTTGAAGTCCTCGCATCCTGCTCGTTCAATACTGTCGTTCCGGCATTCTTCGATACGGTTCTTACCGTCAAGTCTTCCCGTGACACCGAGTCCGAGCAGATGATCCCGGTCATCCGCGACGCCTGCGCGTTCAACGACGAAGCCGCTACCGGCTTCTCGGTCAGAAACGCAGTCGACTCCGGCGGACTTGCCTCCTACTGGGCAGGCGTCGAAGCGACCGTTAAGGACGCCGTTCAGAAGAACATCATCGACGTTTACGGTCCGGATTCCAAATTCTGATTTTCACAATTCAAAGGTCCGATCGGACGAACCGGCTGCCGCAGGTATGGCAGCCGGTTTTCCGTCATATGATATATTATGTTATGAAGAAAAACATCCGTGAGGACCTGCCGTTTCGGTTCCGGATGCGGCGCGGTCTGCGGTCTGAAACCTGTTTTATCGGAATTTTGGGATTTTTCGGCGGAAAATCTATCAAAAAATGCAAAAACTGTGCTTGACAAATGCCTGAAAGGATGATATACTATCCTTGTGTAAAGAGATTTGTGCTTCACACAGATTTCCGGTTTTCGCAAATACGAAAATAATTCAGAAAGGAAAGTTAATCATGGCAAACAGCAAAATGCGCGTTTCCACGCTGCTTCTGGCTGCTCTGATGGCAGCGCAGACGCTCGCATCCTGCGGCGGCTCCGGCAGCACGACTGACACTCAGGCTCCTGTGACCAATGCACCCGAAGAAGACAAGCCTGTCTACTTCACCGACAGTCTCGGCGACATCCGTTTTGACGGCGAGACCTTCACACTCTACCGCGGCTATCCGACCGGCTCCTATATCATGGAAGAAGAAACCGGCGATATCCTCGACGACTCCATCTTCCTGCGCAACCGTCTCGTTGAAGAGCGTCTTGGCATCACCCTCGACTACGTTGAGTGCAACTTCAAGACCGACGGTTCCAGCCAGTCTGAAGCAACCTCCACGATCTCGAGCTTCATCATGGCAGGCGACGACACCAACGACGTTTATGTCCACGTTCAGCACACCGGTATGCCGGGTCTGATCGCACAGGGCTGCTTCGTCAACTGGCGCACGGTTCCGAACCTCGACCTGTCTCAGGATTACTGGTATCAGAGATGCCTTGACGACATCAACTACTACGACAAGGTATTCGCCATGACCGGCGCTTACAACCTGTCCTCCCTGACCGGCGCAAACTGCCTGTACTTCAACAAGAACATCTGCGACGACCTCAAGATGGACTATCCTTATCAGGATGTTCTGGACGGCAAGTGGATCTATGACAAGTTCTATGACATGACCAAGGCTGCTACCATCGACGTCAACGGCGACGGCAAGATCGACGTTGACAACGACCAGCTCGGTTACTTCGGCTGGGGCTACGAACAGTATCCCGGCTTCTTCATGGGCATGGGCGGCGACTCCGTTCTGAAGAAGGCTGACGGTTCTCCCGAACTGAACATCAACAACGACCGCACCATCGAGCTTGTCGAAAAGATGAACAAGTTCTTCCAGCTGGAAGGCTCGAAGGTCGAATGGACCACCTACGGCATCATTCAGCCGAAGTTCTCGGCAGGTGAGTGCCTGTTCTACCACACCGGTCTGTCCGCTGCTACCAGTCTGCGCGACATGGAAGACGACTTCGGCTTCATTCCGTATCCGAAGCTCAACGAGGCTCAGGAAGGCTATCGCTGCCGTGTTCAGAACACGACCTGCTTAACCTATATCCCGGTCACCAACAATCACCTTGACTTCACGGGCGCTGTCCTTGAAGTCCTCGCATCCTGCTCGTACAACACTGTCGTTCCGGCATTCTTCGATACCGTTCTTACCGTCAAGTCTTCCCGTGATACCGAGTCCGAGCTGATGGTTCCGGTCATCCGCGAAGCCTGCGCATTCAATGACGAAGCGATCAGCGGCTTTGCCATCAGAAACGCTGTCGACTCCGGCGGACTTGCTTCCTACTGGGCAGGTGTTGAAAACACCGTTAAGGATTCCCTCCAGAAGAACATCATCGACGTTTACGGTCCGGATTCCAAGCTCTGATTTCCTTCGGTTCTGAACAAATCCGAATAAAAAACGGGCTGACGCAGCTGCGGCAGTCGGTTTTTTTGCGCGATGGACGCACTTACAGCCTGCATACATGAGAATAGGACGACAATTTACGAAAAAAACATTGACATTATCAAAATAACTGCTATAATATAATGTACATAGTCCTGCCGTCCGAGACGGCGGAAGCAGAAAGGAAAACTGCCATGTCAGAAATTCTTCTCAATTACATTCTGGAAAAGAAGCATCACGCTTTCCGTACCGACTATACCGAAAATCTTTCCGCCCTGTACAGCGCACAGGGACTCTCTCCCGAAGAGCGCATGGCGGACCGCTTCGAGCGCCTGACGAAGGCGCAGGTCCCGCACATCCTGCCCGACGAACAGATCGTCTTCGTCCGCACGACGAAGCAGACCCCCGACTGCTTTACCGAGGATGAGTGGAAAAAGATCAAGTCCGAGCATTTTATCCACGAGCTTGGCTACAACTCCAACCTTTCCCCCGACTTCGAGCGTGTGATCGCGTCGGGTCTTCTCGCCTGCCGCGAGACTGCCGACGAGTACGGCAGGCGCGCCATCGACAACCTGATCGCGCTGGCCGACCGCTACAAGGCGGAGGCTGAGCGTGTCGGACGCACCGACGTCGCGGACGTTCTGACCCGTGTGCCGCGCTATGCGCCGACCTCCTTCCGCGAAGCGCTCCAGTTCTTCCGCATCCTCCACTTCGCGCTCTGGCTCGAAGGCAACTACCACAACACCTGCGGCCGGTTCGACAAGTATATGTACCCCTACTTCAAGGCCGACATGGACAAGGGCGTGCTGAACGAGGAATCCGCGCTCGCGCTCATCGAGGACTTCTTCCTCTCCTTCAACAAGGACAGCGACCTGTACGTCGGCGTTCAGCAGGGCGACAACGGTCAGTCGATGGTCCTCGGCGGCATCGACGAAAACGGGAACGACTGCTTCACCGAGCTGTCGAAGCTCTGCCTCGTAGCCAGCCGCAACCTCAAGATGATCGACCCGAAGATCAACCTCCGCGTCTCGAAGAAAACTCCGATCGAACAGTATCTGCTCGGCACCGAGCTGACCCGCGCCGGTCTGGGCTTCCCGCAGTATTCCAACGACGACGTGGTCATCCCCGCGCTGATCGCAAAGGGCTACGCGCCGGAGGACGCGCCGAACTACGTGCTCGCGGCGTGCTGGGAGTTCATCATTCCGAAGTGCGGCGGCGACGTCGCCAACATCGGTGCCATGTCCTATCCGAAGGCGGTCGACACCGTGCTGCACGGAAAGTTCGTCGACTGCAGGACCTTCGATGAGGTGATGGAAGCGGTCAACGCCGAGATCGTCTCGATGTGCGATAAGATCACGGCGAACGTCCGGAATCTCTGGTTCGTTCCCTCGCCCTTCATGAACGTTATGATGGACGACATCAAATACCGCAACTTCGGCGTACACGGCACGGGCATCTCCACCGCCGCCGACTCGCTCGCCGCGATCAAGAAATACGTCTTTGACGAAAAGCTCGTCAGCGCGAAGGAAATGCTCGACGCGGTGAACGACAATTTCGAGCATACGCCCGATCTGCTCAACCGTCTGAGAAACGAAGCGCCCAAGATGGGCAACAACGACGATTACGTCGACGGGATCTCGGTCGCTCTGCTCGATATGTTCGGCAAGGCGCTCGAAGGCAGAAAGAACTGCTGCGGCGGCATCTGGCGCGCCGGCACCGGCTCCGCAATGTACTATCTGTGGCACGCAAATGAGCTGGGCGCATCTCCCGACGGCAGACGCTGCGGCGAAGCCTTCGGCACGAACTTCTCGGTCAGCCTGTTCGCAAAGATCGCCGGACCGGTCTCGGTCATCAAGTCCTTCACCAAGCAGCATTTTGCGAACGCCATCAACGGCGGTCCTCTGACGCTCGAATTCCACAACAGCGTCTTCAAGGGCGAGGATTCGATCGCGAAGGTCGCAGGGCTCGTCAAATACTATATCGACAACGGCGGACATCAGCTCCAGCTCAACGCCGTCAACCTTGAGACCATGAAGGACGCGCAGCTGCATCCCGAAAACCACACCCGCCTTGTCGTGAGGATCTGGGGCTGGTCGGCTTACTTTGTCGAGCTTGACAAGGAATTCCAGGATCACGTCATCGCGCGTCAGGAATATTCCATCTGACCGCCATGACCGGAACGGTATTCGACATCAAGGAGTTTTCGGTGCATGACGGGCCCGGCGCACGGACGACCGTGTTCGTCAAGGGCTGCCCGCTTTCCTGCAAATGGTGTCACAATCCGGAAGGGCTTTCCCCGAAGCCCGAGCTGATGGTCAAAACCGCCCGCTGCCGTCACTGCGGGCGGTGCATGAAGCCCTGTGATCATCCCGAATGCCAGTCGTTCGGACGCTGCCTGCACGCCTGCCCGGACGGGCTGATCTCGGTGGCGGGGAAGCTCTGGGAGACCGGAGACCTCGCGGCGTATTTATTGAAAAACGCCGATTTCATGAACGCCTGCGGCGGCGGCGTGACGATCTCCGGCGGCGAGCCGACCATGCAGGCGGAATTCGTCGCGGAGCTTCTCGATAAGCTGTCCTCCGTCCACCGCGCGGTACAGACCTGCGGCTATACGACCGGCGAACGCTTCATGAGCATCGTCGACCGGGTGGAGCTGGTCATGATGGACATCAAGCTCGCCGACCCGGCGGAGCATAAAAGGTGGTGCGGCGTGGACAACGCTCCCATCCTTGAAAATTTCAGACGTCTGAAAGCAAGCGGCAGAGAGCATATCATCCGCGTCCCGCTGATCCCCGATATCACCGACACGCGCGAAAATCTCGCCGCCGTCTCGAAGATCGTCGGAAACAGCCGGGTCGAGCTGCTGCCCTACAACAATCTCGCGGGCGCGAAATACGCGAGCGTCGGCAGAGTCTATACGCTGCCCGACGCGAAGAACCGCGAGATCGACCTCTCGCTGTTTGAAAACGCCGCGCTGCGCGCGTGAACGTTATTGTGTGCTGTCACAAATGATAAACCGTTTCTGTGAAGGAAAGGAACACGACATGGATTTCATGAAAAAGATCAGACCGTGGTTTATGCTGGCGGACGACGCGGCCAAGCACCGCTTCGAGTCCTCGTTCGGCGGGAACCGGTTTGAAAGCCACCTTGCAAACGCTTCCCTGACGGTCGACACGACCGAATACGACGGTCTGTACGCCGTCAGCGTCTCCGCTTCGGTGAAGGGAAGATTCGCAATCGACACGGCGATCGGGATCGAGCTTCCGCTCGAAGACGTGACCGGCTGCATGGCGGACTATCAGAGCTGTATGCACTGGTGCAAGCCCGCGTTCTCTGCCGATCCGGCGAAGATCCCGGCGCGCACACAGGCGCTTCTGTATCAGAAGAAGGACGGACGCTACGGCTTTATCCTGCCCGTGGTCGGCGAGCTTTACAAGGCTCTGCTTCGCGGCGGCGACTATGCGCCCGAGCTTATCCTGTTCTCGAACGTTTCGACGCTTTCCGAATGTAAGACGCTCGCCTTCGTCTGCGGCGAAAGCGGCGAGCCGTATCGTTTAATGAACGACTGCGCGCGCCTTGCCATGAAGCTCCTTGACAACGGCGCATCCGTCCGCGAAGAACGCCGCTATCCCGAAATTCTCGAATATCTCGGCTGGTGCTCGTGGGACGCGCTCGAGATCCGCGTCAGTACGGCGGGACTTCTCGAAAAGTGCGAGGAGATCAAGGCGAAAAACATTCCCTTCAAGTGGGCGATCATCGACGATATGTGGGCGGAATGCGACAGGCTGCGCGAGATCCCGGACGACCTCAACCGCGCGACCGGTATGTTCGGCGTCATGCACTCGTCGAAGATCCGCAGCTTTGAAGCCGACCCGAAGCGCTTCCCCGGCGGTCTGAAGGACTGCCTTGACAAGATGAAGGCATACGGTCTGAAGATCGGAATGTGGCATCCGACCACCGGATACTGGGCAGGCGTCGACCCCGAATCCGAGCTTGCCGAAAAGTACCGCGATCTGCTGATCGAAACGCCGAACGGCAGACTCATGCCCTCACCCGAAAAGGACAAGGCGTTCCTCTTTTACAGCGCGTTCCACGATTTCTTAAAATCCTGCGGGACCGACTTCGTGAAGATCGACAATCAGGGCTATCTGCTCGAAAACTACAAGGACGTCGTTCCGCTCGGTAAGGCAGCGCGGAACATCCAACGCGCGATCTGCTCGTCCGTGGGCGCTCATTTTGACAACGATATCATCAACTGCATGGGCATGGCGAGCGAGAATATGTTCAACCGCACGTCCGGCGCGGTCTCCCGCTGCTCCGGCGACTTCCAGCCCGAAAACCGCGAGTGGTTCATCCGCCACATCCTCGCCTGTTCGTATAACTCCCTGATTCAGGGAATGTTCTACTGGAGCGACTGGGATATGTGGTGGTCGGACGACGAGCAGGCGAAGAAGAACAGCGTTCTGCGCGCCATTTCCGGCGGACCGATCTACGTCAGCGACAAGATCGGCAGAAGCCGTCCCGAGATCTTCGCGCCGCTCTGCTGGTCCGACGGACGCATCCTGCGCTGCAAGGACCCGGCTGTCCCGACGAAGGACTGCCTCGTCGAAGACCCCGAGACCTCGAAGAAGGTCTTCAAGGTCTTCAACACCTACGAAAACGGCGGCGTGATCGCGGCGTTCAACCTCGACAAGGCGGAGAACACGCCGGTCAGCGGCACGATCGGCGCGTCCGACCTCGGCGCGGAGTATGACGAATACGTCGTTTACGAGCATTTCTCCGGCAAAGCGGTCGTTCTGAAGAAGGGCGAAGTCCTGTCGCTGACGCTCGAAAACCACGACGATTTCCGTCTCTACACCATCGTTCCGGTGACGGACGGCATTGCGATGCTCGGCATGATCGACAAATTCAACTCCCCGATGGGCGTCACGGCGCAGTTCGACAACGTGTGGTCGCTTTACGAGGGCGGCACGTTCGCATTTGTATCGACGGAAGACCGCGATATCACGGTCAGCACCGAAAGCGGCTCCTACAAGCCCGAAAAGAACGGCGTCGTCCGCACGGTCAAGCTCCCGCTGACCGACCGTCACGCGGCGCTCCGCTTCTGAGATAAACTCGATCGGGAACGCTTCCTTCCGAAAGCGTTCCCGGTTGGATCCGAACTTTTTCCTTCCGGTGAAGCCGGAAAACTCCGCCGGGACCGGGAAAGGAAATCATCATGGACATCTTCCGCCGCAGACCTCTTGCATCGGCTGTCGCATTCAGTCTGGCAGGGTCTGCGGCGGCTCTTTTTCTGTCCGGCAGCGGCAAGCTGATCCTGTGCGTTCTGCTTGCCGCCGCCGGCTTTTTCGCACCCCGGCTGACCCGCAGGATACGGGATTTCCGACTCTGCGGCGCGCCGGCGGGAGAGGTCATGCGGCTCGCGCTCTGGCTGACTGCCGCGCTGACGGTCAGCTCGTTTTTCTGCTTCGACGTAAACGCCGCACGATATGAAAAACTGGCGGCGGACGGAGAGCTTCACACGGTTTCGGGCTATGTGCTTGAGATCGGCTATGACACGGGATACGGCGCTTCCTATACGGTCCGGCTTGAGAAGATCGACGATCGGCTGTCCGCCGGAAAGGGCATGGTGTCCGGCGGCGAAATGAACGGTCTGTCGGTCGGAGACGCTTTCACGGTCTCCGTGCGGTTCACAGCGGCGGATAAGGGGCTGGAAAGCTACGGACTGACCTCCTCCGATCTGCTGGCGGAGCATATCTGCTTTTCCTGTGAGGCGGCCGGACGTCCGATCACGGAACGCGCGCACTTTGCGCCGGAGCTTCTGCTCTGCCGCCTGAGAGGATTTCTCGACGGTCTGATCTCCGTCCGGTTCGACCGGAAGACGGCGGCGTTCGCCAAGGCGCTTTTACTGGCGGATCGGGGAGAGCTTGGCACGGTACGACGCGATTTCGGGCGCATCGGCACGTCTCATCTGCTGGCGCTGAGCGGTCTGCATCTGACGTTTTTCCTCATTCCCGCGGAGTATCTGCTGTCCGACGTCTGCGGTCTTGAAAAGCGGAAGCGGAACCTTCTGCTGGGGATGCTGGTGCTGGCGTTCATGCTGTTCAGCGGTCCGCCCGGCTCGGTGATCCGCGCCGGTGTGATGGCGCTGGTCGGCTTGTCCGCGTTTTATGCGGACGCGGACGCGGAACCGGTCACGCTTTTGTTCATCGCCGCGTTCCTCCTGTTTTTCGTCGACCCGGCGGCGCGGTACGACGAAGGCTTCGCCATGTCCTTCGCGGCGACGCTCGGCATTCTCACGCTGTCGCGCGATCTGATCGAACGCTTCTGTACGCCGGTCCGGAGATTTATGCGGAAGAAACCGGCGCGCGTCCGGGTCCCGTGTCTGTGTCTGCTGACTATCATGACGTCGGTCTTCCTGTCGGTCGGCGCGACGGTATTCATTCTTCCGTTTCAGTGGAAGCTGTTCGGCGCGCTTCCCCTGCTCGGCATACCGGCGACGCTGCTTCTGACGCCGCTCATCGAGCTGATGCTCCTGCTGTTTCCCGTTGTATTGATCCTTCCGAAGGGGATTTCACAGCTCCTTGTCCCGCTTCCGACGCTCGTCTGCCGCCTGACCGAATGGCTGGCGGGAACGATGGCGCGGACCGACACGGCGGTGCCGTTATGCTATCCGTTCACGGCGCCGATCTTCCTGACGCTTGCCGCCGTTCTGCTTGTCATGGCGGCGCGGAATCGGTTGAAGTGGCGCTTTTCGCTGATCCCGCTGGGAGCGGCGGCGGCAGTCTTTGCCGTCTGCCTGTGTCTGAACGGCGGCGAACCTGTCCTTTACTATGAGACCGATCTGAAAAACGACGCGCTGCTGATCGTCGACGAGGGCGACGCCATGCTGGTGGACGTCAGCGACGGCTCGACCGCTTTTGCCAGACGGTACGCGGGAACGCTGCCCGGCTTTTCTGCGGCGGAGCTTGACACGCTGCTGTTCACGCATCTGCACAGTGCGCACGTCAGGGAACTGCGGGAGCTATTTGACAACACGCTGATCCGCAGGATCTGCATCCCCGAGCCGCTTGACGAAAAGGAAGGTCAGACCGCGCAGAGTCTGGCGGAATTCGCGCAGGAAAACAGGATCGCGGTACTATTCTATCCGCGCGGCAGGCCGATCTCCTTCAACGGCACGGCGGTCACGGTGTCCGAGCCGGATTATCTGAAACGCTCGGTCCAGCCGCTTGTCGCCGTGACGATCGACTGTGAAACGGGACGGACGGTCTATCTCGGCTCGTCGGTCTGGGAGCGGGAGGAAACCGAAGCGCTCGCGCGGACGGCGGATATTCTGGTGATCGGCAGTCACGGTCCGAACGTCAAAACGGAACCCGGTTTCGACCCGGAGACCGTGCGTCCCGCGCTCACGGTCTCGCCGTTCGGGGAAACGCCGGATGAGACGGACACAGGGATGCTTTCTCTGCCGGACGGATTTTCCGCCGTCCGTCTGACGGCGCCGGACACCGGAAAAAACGGGAAACCGTAACATTTTTGAAAACTTCTGACGCGAACCTTGCAATGCGGCGGCAAAAGGTGTAAAATAATTAAAAACTCACCGCGCACCGGCGCGGAAAAATCTTGGAAACGGAGAAAGATTGAAAACAGGTTTTCGATCTTATCGTTTTGTGGCTTTCATTGCCGTTCCGGCAATGATTTTGCTTCGCAAAAACAGCCCCAAATCCGATGAAATCCGATGAAAGGAAGCTTTCGCTGCGCGAAAGCCATGGTCATAAATATGGGTCTGATTCACAAGCATCTGTCCGACGGGATCACGCTTCATTATCTCGAAACGGATAAATTCAAGACGAACTTCATGTCCGTCAGCTTCATTGCGCCGCTCGGAAAGGACACCGCGGCGAAAAACACGCTGATCCCCGCGATCCTTCTGCGCGGGTCGGAGCAATACCCCGACATGGCGGCGATCAGCCGCCGTCTCGATTACCTCTACGCCTCCCGTCTCAGCGCGCGCAATTACAAGCGCGGCGAAACGCAGATCTTCGGTTTGACGGCCGGGATGATCGATTCCGCCTATACCATCGGCGGAGAGGATCTGGTCGCCGAAATGACCGGAATGCTCGCCGAGATCCTGCTTCATCCGCTGACGGAGGGAAAAGGCTTCAATGCGGCGTACACCGCGAGCGAAAAGAACAACCAGATCGACGCGATCAACGCCAACATCAACAACAAGGCGTATTACGCGAAGCTGCGCTGCACCGAGGAAATGTGCCGCGGCGAACGCTTCGGACTGTCCGAGAACGGCACGGTCGACGACGTGAACGCCTGCACGCCGGAAAATCTGTACGAACAGTACCGCTATGCGCTGAAATATTATCCGATCGAGATCTTTTTCGTCGGTCAGTGCGACGCCGACCGCCTTGCGGAGCGTCTGACCGCGCTGTTTGGCGCACTGGAGCGCGCGCCTGTGACCGTTCCCCCGACCGAAGTCATCCGGAAGGCGGGCGAACCGAAGCGCATCAGCGAGGATATGCCGGTCACGCAGGGAAAGCTCTGCATCGGCTTCCGCTCCGGCACGACGCTCAGGGAGGACGATTACGTCGCGTTCATGCTGTTCAGCAGCATTTTCGGCGGCAGCCCGACCTCAAAGCTCTTCATGAACGTGCGGGAAAAGAAGAGTCTCTGTTACTACTGCTCCAGCGCGCCCGACGCTGTGAAGGGGCTGATGTTCGTCAACAGCGGCATCGAGCCGGACAAGCGCGAAGCGGCGGAAGACGCGATCTTTGAACAGCTGCGCTCCGTGCAGGAGGGCGACTTTACCGACGATGAATATCAGAGCGCTCTGCTCGGTCTGATCAACAGCTACAACGAGCTGTCCGACAGCGCGGGCGGACTCGAAACATGGTATCTCGGCCGTCTGCTGCTCGGCATCGAAAACGACCCTGACGACGTGATCGAAGCGCTGAAAAAGGTCACGCGGGAGGAGATCGCCGCCGCAGCGAAGGGCGTTTCGCTCGACACCGTGTATTTCCTCAACGGCACGCTGAAAGGAGAGGGTGAGGATGACTGAGCTTTTCACCGGAAGAAACGATTTTCTGAAAGAAGAATACTGCCGCTTCACGCATAAGAGCGGACTGGACGTCTATGTGTTCCCGAAGAAGCTCTCGACCGCCTACGCGCTGTTCGCCACCCGCTACGGCTCGATCGACAGCCGCTTCAAACTGGCAGGGGACGCGGATTTCGTGACCGTGCCGGACGGCATCGCGCATTATCTTGAACACAAGATGTTTGAAAACGAGAACGGCGAGGATACCTTCGCACGCTTCGCCCGCTTCGGTGCGAACGCGAACGCCTACACCTCCAACACGATGACGGCGTATCTGTTCTCCTGCACCTCCCATTTCGACGAATCGCTCGAAACGCTGCTCGATTTCGTCACGCATCCTTACTTCACACCCGAAAACGTCGCCAAGGAGCAGGGCATCATCGCGCAGGAGATCGGGATGTACGACGACAACCCGTTCAGCAGGCTCTACCACATCCTGCTGGAAAGCCTGTACGAAAAGCACAACGTCCGCATCAATGTCGCGGGAACGGTCGAGTCGATCTCGCACATCACCGCCGACATTCTGTACGAATGCTACCGCGTGTTCTACAACCTTTCCAATATGGCGCTGATCGTCTGCGGCGACGTGACACCGGCGCAGGTCGAAGCGGTCTGCGATAAGGTGCTGAAGGAGCAGAAGCCGGTCGAGATCGTCCGCGATTATCCCGACGAAAAGGCGGAGGTCTTCGTGCCGAAGACCGAGATCGCCATGCAGGTCTCAAAGCCGCTGTTCGCCATCGGCGTCAAGGACACCGATATCCCGGCGGACGGTCGGGCGCGCATGAAGAAAAACGCCGCCTATGAGATCCTGAACGACGTTCTGTTCGGCAAATCCGGACGCTTTTACAACGAGCTTTACGTGGAAGGGCTGCTGTCCGGACAGTTCGACTACGGCTATGAGATCACGAAGAGCTATGCGTTCAACACGCTGGTCGGCGAAAGCTCCGACCCGCAGGCGGTGTACGACCGCTTCCTCGCTCTGGTGGAGGACGCAAAGAAAAACGGGCTGGACCGCGAAGATTTCGAGCGCTCGAAGCGCGCGCTCTACGCCGCGATGGTCCGCTGCTTCGACAGCACGGAGGACATCGCCAATATGTTCCTCGGCTATGTGTTCGACGACGGGGATATGCTCGATTATGTCAACGTTCTCGCGGACGTTTCCTTTGAAGATGTGACGGCTCTGTTATGCGGCGCGATGAAGAAAGAATACTGTACGCTCGCCATTGTCAACCCTCTGGCAGAGAAATGAACATTCGGGGGAACCCCGGAAATTCCGGATGATTTCTTTCTCATGGATTTCCGGAGGGACCCGTACAAAGAACCGCGCGGAGGACAATAGATCCTCCGCGTCAGACGAAAGGAACGCAGGTATGGGAAACATCATCTCTTTCCCGGGACTCGGCATCCCCGAATTCCGGCTGAATCCGGTCGCCTTCACGGTGTTCGGGCACAACATCATGTGGTACGGCATCATCATCACGCTGGCGATGGTGGCGGGCTTCTTCGTCGCGCTGCATCACGCGAAGAAATACGAGCATATCTCGACCGACGACGTACTTGATCTGGCAATCTTCCTCATCATTTTCTCGATGGTCGGCGCGCGCCTCTACTACGTGCTGATGAAGCTCGAAAACTATCATTCCTTCCTCGACGTCATCGCCGTATGGCGCGGCGGACTGGCGATCTACGGCGGCGTCATTGCCGGTGCGATCACGGTTTTCGTCGTGTCGAAGGTCAAGAAGATCTCCGTGACGAAAATGCTCGATATGGTCTCGCCCGGTCTGATCATCGGACAGGTCATCGGGCGCTGGGGCAACTTCTGCAACGCGGAAGCACACGGGACCGAGACCAAGCTCTTATGGCGCATGGGCATTCAGTACAGCGGTTCCACCGTCATGCGCTACTATCATCCGACCTTTCTCTACGAGTCGCTCTGGAATCTGCTCGGCTTCATCCTTATTTCGATCTTCTATAAAAAGAAGCGCTATAACGGTCAGGTCGCGCTCTGGTACATCACATGGTACGGCTTCGGACGGTTCTTCATCGAAGGACTGCGCACCGACAGCCTTACCTTCACCATGATCGGCACGGAGATCCGCATTTCTCAGGTCGTCGCCGTGCTCTGTGTCATCGCGGGCATCATTCTGATGGTCGTCGGTCACGGCAAGGCGCGCGACCGCGAGATGGATTTCGAGGATTACGACCGCGTTTATCAGCCGTCAATGGCAGGCGGCGATTCGCCCGTTCCAGCCCTTGACGATGAGGACGAGCATTTCAGTGTAAAGAAAGCGGAGGACGCTGCGGCGGAGGACGCGGAGGAAACAGAGCCGGAAAAGGACGTCTCTGACGGGACGGAAGCGTCCGGCGACGAACAGTCCGAGAACGGACAGGAGGATAATCATGGCACAGATCATTGACGGAAAGAAGATCGCCGCCGAAGTCAGAGCCGAGATCGCGGCGGAGTGCGCCGCTCTGAAGGCAAAGGGCGTCACGCCCGGACTGGCGGTCGTGATCGTGGGCGAGGACCCCGCATCGAAGGTTTACGTGCGCAACAAAAAGAAAGCGTGCGAAGAAGTCGGCTTCCATTCGGAGGTTTATGAGCTTCCCGAGGAAACGACCGAGGAGGAGCTTCTCGCGCTGGTGAAAAAGCTCAACGCGGACGACGCCGTTCACGGCATCCTCGTTCAGCTCCCGCTCCCGAAGCATCTGAACGACGAGGTGATCATCGCCAACATCGACCCGAAGAAGGACGTGGACGCCTTCCATCCGTCGAACGTCGGCAAGATCATGATCGGACGGTACGATTTTCTGCCCTGCACGCCGGCAGGCGTGATGGTCCTGCTCGAAAAGAGCGGCATTGATCCGGCAGGGAAGGAATGCGTGGTCGTCGGACGCTCCAATATCGTCGGAAAGCCGCAGGCCATGCTTCTGCTGCACGCGAACGGGACCGTGACGGTCTGCCATTCCAAAACGAAGAATCTCGCCGAGGTCACGCGCCGCGCGGACATTCTCGTGGTCGCCGTGGGCAGAGCCGATTTCATCACGGGCGATATGGTCAAGGAAGGCGCGGTCGTCATTGACGTCGGCATGAACCGCCGTGCGGACGGCAAGCTGACCGGCGACGTGGATTTCGCGTCGGTCGAACCGAAAGCGTCGTTCATCACGCCGGTCCCCGGCGGCGTCGGACCGATGACGATCACGATGCTTCTGCGCAACACGCTGACAGCAGCGGAAAAGAGCGTCCGGTAACGCTGCGGGACTGAAATAAGATCCGGCGGTCAGGCTTCTTCCACGCGGTGAAAGCAGCCTGACCGCTGCTTTTTTGGGGGCATACGGCTTTTTGAAAAATACCGGGTTTTGCGGGAAATAGGATTGACAAAACGCCGGCGCCATGTTACAATATAGAAGAAGAATTGTGAACTATTCACGTGCTGCTGTGATATGACACGAAATGTTCACATTCTGGTGAAAAATGTAAATCGTGTGAATATTATGTGAACGATAATCTCACACGAAATCTTAACAGGAGGGAACTCTCATGAACTCTTCCAGAAGAGCCGTTATCAAGGAAATGCTGACGGAAAAACCGTTTATTTCGCTCAAGGAGCTGGAAAGCAGCTTTCCGAATGTTTCAAGCATGACGCTGAGACGCGACATTGAATATTTTGAACAGCAGGGGGACGCGATCAAGGTGCGGGGCGGCGCACGTTCGATGAAATTCATCACCACGTCCATGGAAGATTCCTTCCATCACCGTCTGGGCGAGAACATCAACGCCAAGGAGAAAATCGCGCGCCGCGCCATCGAGCTGATCGAAACGGGACGCTCGCTGTTCCTTGATTCCGGCACGACGGTGCTGAAGCTCGCGACCCTGCTGCCCGACGAACGTCACACCATCACGACCACCGGTCCGAATATCGCGCTGGAGCTGATCAAAAAGAACCAGCCTATCGTCAATCTGGTCGGCGGCATGATCAACCGGGACAACATCTCGATCTCCGGCAGTCAGGCGATGAAGTTCTTGGCGGACATCAACATCGACATTGCGTTCATCGTTCCAGCCGGACTTTCGGTCAAGGACGGCTTCACCTGCGGCAACTATTCGGACTGCGATCTGAAACGGATGGTGGTCGGCAAGGCGAGAAAGGTCGTCATTCTGATGGATACATCGAAGATCGGACGCAGCCTGCCGTTTACCTTCTGTCAGCTGGAAAACGTGCATACCATCGTCGCGGACACGCCTCTGCCCGACGAGCTGGCGAGCGCAGCCGAAGCCGCCGGCGTCGAGGTCATCGTGACTGACTGATTGAATAACTTAGTCGATTGTAAAACTTCGTTTTACAATCGGTACTCGCGCTTATCGCCGCCGACAAAATTTGTTTTGTCGGCTCTCCCCTTATCGGCGCGATGGCTCGCCTTAGAGGTGTTTTTATGTCGGCAAAGCCGACATAAAAACGGATTTTATTATAACGTTTGTCATCTCTAAGCATTAAACAATCGGCTATTGAATAACTGTGAAGGAGCTTTGATCTGACTTATGGCAACAGCCGTGATACTGCCTCACCGCGGACAGAACGCGGAGAGCGGACTGATACTCAAATGGTACCGCCGGAAAGGCGACGCCGTTACCGCGGGAGAGCCGCTGTTCTCCTATGAGACCGATCTGGCGGTTTTTGACGAAAATGCCGGACTTTCGGGAACGCTGCTTGAGATCCTGACCGACGAGGGCGAGGAAGCCCCCTGCCTTACGCCCATTGCCGTGATCGGCACGCCGGGCGAAGATATTTCCGGACTGCTCGCGGCGTGCGCGCCGTCTGCCGAAGAAGAAAATAAATTTGCCGAAACGGAAACCAAACCGTCCGTCGAAACGTCTGATATGGCAGACAGGAACGCCGGACGGGACGATCTGCCGCGCGTCTCTCCCCGCGCGAGAGAGCTTGCGCTCCGTGAGGGCGCGGATCTGTCCCGTGCAGCGGCGACCGGTCCGAACGGACGGATCATCGAACGCGACGTCAGCACGGTGCTGGACGACGGATTTCTGACGGCGCGTGAAGCGCTGCGGCGGTGGCTGGACGGAGACCGCGAGGCTCTGACCCGCGCGTTTGAAGGCGAAAAACAGAATTCTCCGGATGAGACGCCCGCCGAAGCGCCCGCACCCGTCGAAGCACCGGCAGAGGAAGCGTCCGCCGAAGCGCCCGCGCCCGCCGAAGCACCGGCAGAGGAAGCGCCCGCCGAAGCGCCCGCGCCGGTGAAATGGATGACGCTGAACCGCACGTTTGACGCGGAAGAGCTGCTTGCCTTCCGGGACCGTCTGGCAGCCGAAGGGAAAATGCTGGGGCTTGCTGAGATCGGGCTCTGCGACATGATCGCGTTCGCTGCCGCGCGGAGTGCGGCAAAGGTTCCGGCTCTGAACGGCGGCTCGTGCGAGACCTGCCTTTCGGTCGAAGACGGAAACGGGACCGCGGTCATTCCGCACGCCGGGGAGCGCTCGCTGAACGCTTTTGCGCTGGCGCGCGCCGAAAAGAGCGGCTCGGACGGACCGGTCACGTTTGCCGTTGTCGATTACGGCTCGTTCGGCATCGAGAGCTTCACGCTCCCGCCGGCGGAAGCGTCTGTCGCAGCGCTTGGCGTAGGATGCGTATGCAACCGGTGGAAGACCGTGAACGGCGGTCCGAAGCCCTGCCGTCAGATCCGGCTGTCGCTGACCTTCCCGGTCGGCGAAGCGTCGCCTGTTGACGGCTGCCGGTTCCTTTCCGGACTGTGCGGCAGTCTGGAGCATTTCGGTCTGCTGCTGGCGCTGTAAAGCCTGCGGACAGGCGGTCTAATTTTTCTCAGCATTATTAAGGAGATACAACGATCATGCCGAAGAGTCAGTTCATCGACTCCCGACGGGTTTTCCAGCCCGGATACGTCCATTTTGAGGACATTCCGGTCAATCAGTACGAGAAAACGGCCGAGGAGGAGAAAACACTCTATACCAAAGCGGATATGCTCCGCATTTACCGCGATATGCGCATCATCCGGGAATTTGAGACCATGCAGCAGGAGATCAAGGTCAGAGGCGTGTATCACGGCATAGAATATCATAATCCGGGTCCCGCTCATCTTGCCCTCGGACAGGAGGCGACGGCGGTCGGCGGCGCGTATGCGCTCGATGTGTGCGACCTCTCGTTCGGCTCTCACCGCAACCACGGCGAGGTGCTGGCAAAGGGACTGGTCTCCATCCATAAGCTCGGTGACGACGAGCTGTATGAGATCATGAAAAACTATCTCGGCGGCGCGATCCTCCGTGCGGTCGAGGGACGGGAGACGGCGCCCGGCGACACGAAAGAGCTTGCCGTCGACTTTTTCCTGTACGGGATGCTCTGCGAGCTGTTCGCCAAAAGCACCGGCTTCAACCGCGGGCTCGGCGGCTCGATGCACGCCTTTTTCCAGCCGTTCGGCATCATGCCGAACAACGCGATCGTCGGCGGCGCGGCTCCGCTTGCGCTCGGCGCGGCGCTCTACAAGCGCGCAAACAAAAAGCAGGGCATCGTTGTGGCGAATTTCGGAGACGGCGCGTGCGCACGCGGCTCGGTCTGCGAATCGCTCGTCATGTCGGCGATGGATCAGTACCGGAAGCTCTGGGGAACGACCGACGGCGGCAATCATCCGGGGCTCCCGCTGCTGTTCAGCATTTCGGATAATTTCTACGCGATGGGCGGTCAGACCGTGGGCGAGACGATGGGCTTCGGCATGGCGGCGCGGATCGGCGCGGGCATCAATCCCGAACAGCTCCACGCCGAACGGGTCAACGGGTACGACCCGCTTGCGGTGATCGACGCCGTTTCGCGTCAGAAAAAGCTGCTGCTCGACGGAAAAGGACCGGCTATGCTCGATCTCGTGACCTATCGGACCGTCGGACATTCGCAGTCCGACCCGTCGACCTACCGCACGGCGGAGGAGGTCGAAAGCTGGCAGGCGGTCTGCCCGATCCGGGCGTTCCGCGAGAAGCTGATAAAGATCGGCGCTGCGTCCGAAGCCGAACTGGATGCGCTGGACGAGAGCATTACCGAGCGGATCGTCCGCATCACCCGCATGGCGGTCGACGAGGAGATCTCTCCCCGCATGGACCTCGGCGCAGACCCGGACGCGATCGCGTCTCTGATGTTTTCAAACGAAAGGCGTCCGCACATGGAGGAAGATCGGCAGCCGGAGGTGCTGACGCCGCGCGAGAGCAATTCCCGCGTGAACGCCATCGCACAGAAGGCACGTGTGCAGAAGGCGCGCGGCGGTCTCGATGAGGACGGGAAACCGGTGACCGGAAAGAAGCTCTATACGTTCCGGGACGCTCTGTTTGAAGCGATTTTCGATAAATTCTACGAAGACCCCACGCTGATCGCCTACGGCGAGGAAAACCGCGACTGGGGCGGCTCCAACGCCGTCTACCGCGGCATGACCGAATCGCTTCCGTATCACCGCCTGTTCAACGCGCCGATCGCGGAAGCGGCGATCGTCGGTTCCGCGGCAGGCTACGCCATGTGCGGCGGACGGGTCGTCGCCGAGCTGATGTACGCCGATTTCATCGGCTGCGCTGCGGACGAGCTGTTCAATCAGGCGGCAAAATGGCAGGCCATGTCGGGCGGCGTTCTGAAAATGCCGATGGTCCTGCGCGTGGCGGTCGGGTCCGGCTACGGCGCGCAGCATTCGCAGGACTGGTCGTCGCTGGCTGCGCACGTTGCGGGACTGAAGATCGTCTGCCCCGCGACGCCCTACGACGCGAAGGGACTGATGAACACGGCGCTTTCGGGGACCGACCCGGTCGTGTTCTTTGAAAGTCAGCTGCTCTACGGCATGGGCGAGCGGTTTCACCCGGACGGCGTGCCGGAGGGATACTACGAGATCCCGTTCGGCGAGCCGGAGGTGAAGCGCGAAGGGAACGATGTGACCATTCTGTCCATCGGCGCGGCGCTCTACCGCGCGATGGAAGCGGCGGAGCTTCTGGCAAAGCAGTACGGCGTGTCGGCGGAGGTGATCGACGCGCGGACGATCGTGCCGTTCGACTACGAAAAGGTGCTGAACTCCGTGAAGAAGACCGGACGCATCGTGATCGTGGGCGACGCCTGCGAGCGCGGTTCGATCATGAAAACGATGGCGGCGGACCTGACGGAGCTGGCGTTCGACTATCTTGACGCGCCTCCCGCGGCGCTCGGCGCGCGCAACTGGATCACGCCCTGCCGCGAGCTTGACGGGTATTTCTTCCCGCAGGCGCAGACGATCCTCGATCTGATCCATGAACGGCTGCTTCCGCTGCCGGGATACGTCCCGAAACGCTCTTTCTCGGACGAAGAACGGATCCGGCAGGCCAAAGAAGGCGTCTGAACGACAAAAAATATTAAATATTGACAAGAAATTTACAATTTGCTCTTTATTTTTACTCCAAGTTGTTGTAAAATGGACTTGTTACGGATTTGTCGAAGACGGCATACCCCGTGATTCTTCCGAAACACGGGAAACGGAAAGGAATTTGATACAATGAACAGCAAACTGAATGATGAAAAGATAGATTTCCTGTTCAAGGGGATTCTTTCACTTGAAACTATCGACGAATGTTACAGCTTCTTTGAGGATCTCTGCACGGTCGCCGAGCTGAAGGAAATGTCCAAGCGGCTCCTGGCTGCCAAGATGCTCAAGGAGAACTACATCTATACCGAGATCGCCGAAAAGACCGGTCTCAGCACTGCGACCATCAGCCGCGTCAACCGCTGTCTCAAGTACGGCAGCGACGGCTACATCACGATTCTCGACCGGCTGGAACACAGCAAATGAGCCGCAGCGCCTATACCTCCCTCGCCGCCGTCTACGACCGCCTGAACGCGGACATCGACTACGCGGCGTGGGCGGACTATATCGAAAAACAGTTCGGGCTTTATGCAAAGATAAAGCCCGTCTCTGTGCTTGATCTGGCGTGCGGGACCGGGACCATGACGGCCGAGCTGGCGCGCAGAGGATATGACATGACCGGCGTGGATCTGTCGGAGGATATGCTCTCGGAAGCGCGCGCCAAGTGCGACCGGGAACGCTTCGCGCATCCGGTGCTGTTTGTCAGACAGGATATGGCGGATTTCGAGCTGTACGGCACGGTGAACGCCGTTGTGTGCTGCCTTGACAGCCTCAATTATCTGACCGATACGGAAAAGCTCGCCCGCTGCTTTGCGCTGACGCATAATTATCTCGACCCGGACGGACTGTTCGTGTTCGATATGAACGCGCCCGCGAAATTCGAGAGGGTCTACGCGGACAACGCCTATGTGCTCGAAGACGAGGGCGTTCTCTGCGCGTGGCAGAACCGGTACAATCCGAAGACGAAGCTGTGCGATTTCTGGCTGTCGGTCTTCCGTGAGCTGCCGGACGGACGCTGGGAGCGCTTCGACGAGGATCAGCGCGAGCGCTGCTACTCGCTGCGCACCGTGAAGAAGCTGCTCGCGGACGCCGGATTTGAGCTGCTGGCGATTCACGCCGGCTTTGACGGCGGCGAGGTCACGCCCGACGCCGAGCGCTGGTATTTCTGCGCGCGTGCGGTCAAGACGGCGGACGCCTGAGAAGAACGCTGCGCAGAGCGGCGGCAGAATCGAAACGATTACAAAAGGATAGAGCCTGAAAGCCTGTTTTCAGACTATGAAAGGTAGTCATAATCAGTTATGAATGCAAAACCATCCACCATGCTCCGCGTCATGACGCGGGACGGAAGCGCACGGGCTTTCGTCGTCAATTCCACACAGATCGTGAACGACGCCATCCGCTATCACGGAACGACGCCGACCGCTTCGGCGCTGCTCGGACGCACGCTGACCGCCGCGTCCATCATGGGGACCCTGCTCAAGGACAAGGGGAATTCGCTGACCCTGAACGTCCGCGGCGACGGTCCGGCGAAAAACGTTATCGCCGTTTCGGACTACGCCGGAAACGTGCGCGGCTATATTCAGAATCCGCTGGTCGACATTCCGAAGAAGGCGAACGGTAAGCTCGACGTGGCGGGCGCTATCGGCGCGGGAACGCTGAGCGTGGTCAAGGATATCGGGCTGAAGGAGCCGTATTCCGGCATGATCGAGCTGGTCAGCGGCGAGATCGCCGAGGATATCACGCAGTATTTCGCGTCGAGCGAACAGACGCCCACGCTCTGCGCGCTCGGCGTGCTGGTCGACCGGGATTACACCTGTAAGGCGGCGGGCGGCGTGATGGTTTCCCTTCTTCCGTTCGCGGCGGAGGAGACGATCGCCCAGCTCGAAAAGAACGCCGAAAAGCTCTCCAACGTGTCGCGCCTGTTTGACGCGGGACTGTCCAACGAGGAGATCATGAACATCGCGCTCGAAGGCATCGAATACGACGTGTTCGACGAGCTGGATGTGGCGTACCGCTGCAACTGCTCGCGCGAGCGCTGTGAACGCGCGCTGATCTCGCTCGGAAAGAAGGACGTGGAGGACATTTTCGCGGAATGCCGCGCCGAGGGGAAGCCCGAAGAGATCAACTTTGAATGCCATTTCTGCGACAAACAGTATCTGTTCACGAAAGCCGACGTCGAAAAGCTGTCGTTCTGACTGTCAGGATCCGACGGTGTGAGATGCGGACAGTCCGGCGATACGAAAACCGGCGCCCGGAAGGAAAATCTTCCGGGCGCCGGTATTTTACTGTTCGGACGGTACGGACCGTCAGGAAAGGATCTTGATCGGTTCGCCCGTTTCCGGGTTGCAGATCTCGGGCAGATAGGTCATCGGGTCCTGCGTCTGATCCTCGATGCGGATCTCAAAATGCAGATGGATGCCGGACGCCGCGCCGGTCTCGCCCATCGTGCCGATCTGCTGTCCCTGATACACCATATCGCCGGTCTTGACGAACACGCGGCGCATATGCGCGTAAAGCGTGACGTAGCCGTCGTTGTGCCGGATGCGGACGCTGTTTCCGTAGGACGGCGTGTAGCCGGACCACGTGACCTCGCCGCCGTCGGAGGCGTTGATCGGCGTACTGACGATGCCGGGGATGTCGATGCCGAGATGGAAGTCGAAGTCTTCTCCCAGCGTCCGTCCGCCGTAGCCGGAGGAAATATCGAAAAGGACCTCGCACGGCCAGATGAACGTGCCGGTCGGAACGGCTTCGGGCATACCCTTCGCGCCGATCCTGACCTGCCTGTTCCGGACCGGGATCACGACCTCGCTTCCGGCGGGAATGCATTCGATCTCCTCGCCGTTTTCATCGCAGACGATATCGTTCGTGATGCGGATCACGCCGTCCGTTCCCTCGCACAGCACGACCTCCGTGCCGACCAGCAGATCGGGGTCGCGGATGTATTCGGTCGTCCACGGGATCAGCTCCTCCCATGAGACAGAGCGGATGTACTGATAGCGCAGCTCAGTCGGCGCGCTTTCGGGAAGCGCGGCGGCTTTAGCGGGAACGGGCAGGATGGAAGTGCGGACATTGAACGAGGCGAATCCTCCGTTCTCATCGTCCGCTTTGGGAGCGCGTGCGGCGGAGGAATCGAGCAGCGCGGCGATCTCGTCCGCCGGAAGGATCCGGTCGATCGGGCAGAGCCGACGCTCAATGCGGACGTCGTTTTTCAGCTCAACGCGGGAGAAACCGTCTCCGCCTGCGGCGAGAAGATCCTCCGAAAGTCCGGCGAGAACGCCTTCCAGCGTCTCACGGCTCTCGCTTGCGGCGATAGGCGCATCGTCCACAAACAGCATATAGGCTTCACGGTAATTTTCCGCGGCGGACTGGCAGAACAGCGCGGCGCAATCCTCGGCGCTCAGGAAGTCAGGCGATTTCATGTGCCGGAACGAATACTCCACGGGGCAGTCGAGACGGCAGGAAAGACCGGTCGATTCGCTGATCCGGTTCTCCGCCAGATGCCGCGCTTCCTGAACGGTGCGGTAGGAATCGACATAGCCGCAGAAGGTCCCGTTGATTTTCAGGCCGATCACGGCGTCAAGACTGAAGAAAAAGAAAAGATAATAAACGACGGCTGCGCATACGACAAGCGGAAGGACCGTATACAGCACGCGCGTCAGCTTTGCGCCGCGTGAACCATAGGGGCGGCGCTGATCGGGACGGTCGGCAGACTGTCCGCTGTTCATGTGGGCAATTCCTCCTTTTCAGGGGTTTCATAGACGCTTGTAAAATGCTTTGAGATGACGAACGTTATAATAAAAACACCTCTGAGGCGAGCAAAGCGAGCCCTCGCGCCGATAAGGGGCGAGCCGTCAAAACAAATTCCGGCGGCATCAGCGGCAAGCGCGGGTACCGATTGTAAAACGCGGTTTTACAATCGACTAAGGATATGCAGCGGAAAGGATCCCGCCTGAAGGGCTGCCGTGACTGAAAAACCGATCTTTCTGTCAGTAATTGTCAAAAAACGAAAATTTCTCACTTTTCGACGGAAAAAGACACCCCTGCGATACTATTATAACGCGCCGCAAACGGAAAATCAAGCGCAAATTAAGAATAAAATAAGAATTTTGTATAGAATAGCGAAAAACTTTTTTCGGAATGGACTTGCCCGGAAGGGAAAAATGTGATATAATAAACAATAACGGATCGCCGCGTCTTCCGCGCCGGTTTTCAGGTCCTCTGTTTGAAACAACGATCAGGTCGGGAATCCCCGCGCCTTTGCGGAAATTCCCCTGTCAAGGAAAGGAATGGTCATAAAATGGCTGAACTCAGATGGAATCCCATGATTAAAGACTGGGTCATGGTCGCGTCCAATCGTCAGGCGCGCCCGAATATGCCCAAGGACTGGTGCCCCTTCTGCCCCGGTCCCGGCAAAAAGGTCCCGGAACAGTACGACGTTTTTGAATACGACAACGATTTCCCCGCTCTGACGCAGAATCCGCCCGAGCCGGACGACGTTGCGAACGATTTCTTCAAGGTGAAGCCGTCGCACGGCAAGTGCGAGGTCATCCTGTTCTCGCCCGACCACTACGGCAAGCTGATGGACCTCTCCGACGAGCATATGAGAAAGGTCGTCGATCTGTGGGTCGAGCGCTTCAACGCGCTGAAAGCAGACCCGAAGATCAAATACGTCTTCATCTTTGAAAACCGCGGCAGACTGGTCGGCGTGACCATGCCGCATCCGCACGGTCAGATCTACGGCTATTCGGTGCTTCCGAAAAAGATCGAGCTGGAGCTTGACAGCGCGAAGGAGCATTTCGAGGAGAACGACGGCGAGTGCCTGTTCTGCCGCATGAATCAGGAAGAAACGAACGCCGGACTGCGCATCATCCATGAAAACGAGGATTTTGTCGCGTATATTCCGTTCTTCGCAGACTACGCTTACGGCGTATACATCGTCTCCAAGGCGCACAAGGCGACCATCGCCGACATGAACGACCGCGAAAAGACCAACCTCGGCGTCATTCTGCGCGACATCACCGGAATGTATGAGAACCTGTTCGACCTTAACGAGCCCTTCCCGTACATGATGTGTATGCACAACGCGCCGGTCAACAACGAAGACCCGAAGTACGACGGACTCGAAAAGTTCTATCATTTCCATATCGAGCTTTACCCGCCGCTCCGTTCCGCCGACAAGCAGCAGTTCATGGCATCCAGCGAAACCGGCGTCTGGGCGCACTGCAATCCGACCGCGCCCGAGGACAAGGCGGAGGAAATGCGTCAGGCTCTGAAGCGTTATCTCGACGGCAAAAAGACGAAATAACGGTTTTGATCTTCAAAACGCGGGGGACCGGCACGGCGCGCATCGCGCCGTGCCGGTCCCTTCATGGCTCCCGGTTTATTTTGCGTCCTGCCGGTGGAGATCGCCGGAGGTGAATTTGATCGCGCGCTCGACGGCGTCCTTCGCATTGCCCCACGGCTCCGCGTCGTAGCGGTAGTCGAATTTCTTGCAGAACCAGCTCACATCGCCGCGCAGCTCGTCGAAGTAGGTGTTGACCACCTCCGAGACCTGTTTGTAAAAGTCTCCGAAGAGCTTTTTCGGCAGATTCCGCCTGCCGTAATCCACGAACATCCGGTAGTGCGGCAGGCAGAGATAGGGCTGATTTTTCAGCTTGGAGCGGAAAGCTTCGTCCTGCTCCCACAGAAGGACGGCGGTCTCGAACATCTTGTCGAGCGAGAACTCGATCCGTCCGCAGACGTAGCAGACGCCCTCCAGCTTTTCGAGCCGCTTCATCGGCTCGACGCCGGGACCCTTGCGCGCGGGAAGTCCCTTTCCGTCGGTTTCGCCGCGGGGCTGATTCAGATGGCTTTCGAGCATCAGCGCCATGCCCAGCCGGTTCTTGCGGGTGAACATCATGTCGTAGTGGGTCTTGCAGGAGCCCTGCTCGCTGGTTTTGATGCGCACGTCCGGCTCCATCATGGACGCGCCGAGGATCAGGTCCAGCTCGTTTTCTTCGAGCTTCCGGTAGAGCGTACAGAAGGGACAGCCGCAGGCGTGGTCGGCTTCGGAGGCTTCAAAGGCTTCGTTGACGGGAATGGTATAGATTTTTTCCATGGCGAGAATTTCCTTTCGGGCGATTTTCCGTATGGTATCATTATACCTGTATCCGTCCGGAAAAGCAAGAGCTTTTCCGCAATTTTTACTTTTCGGAAACAATGAGAGGAGACGGCATGACGGCGGAAAACGGACGTCTGCCCGGCGGCGCGCCCTATGTGCGGGTCGGGGGACTTGAATTTTTCGATATCGGACAGACCTTTGACTGCGGACAGTGCTTCCGCTTCGTGAAGACGGATGAGAACGTTTACGCCGGAACGGCGTTCGGGAAATACGTCCGCTTCGTGCAGGACCGTCCGGATATGCTGACCATCGAAGGCGTCGACCGTGCGGAATACGAGCGCGTCTGGAAGCGCTTTCTCACGTTCGATACGGACTGGAAGGCGGTGCGGGCGGACGTCGCCGCGCATTTCGGAGACGACGGCGTGATGAGGGAGGCGATGACGTATGGGGCGGGCATCCGGATCCTGCGGCAGGAGCCGTGGGAAACGCTCTGCTCCTTCATTCTGTCCCAGAACAACAATATCCCGCGCATACGGCGGCTGATCGGCGCGTTCTGCGAACGCTACGGCGAGCCGATCGAACACGGCGGCGCGGTCGATTTCGCCTTTCCGACCGCCGAAGCGGTCGACGCCGACCCGTCCGGGCTGGAGACGCTGCGCGCCGGGTATCGGGCGCGGTATCTCGCCGACGCCGCGCATAAGGCCGCGTCGGGAGAGCTTGATCTTGATCTGGCGGCGCGGGCTCCGGCGCATCAGGCGGAGGAAATGCTCTGCACGGTGAAGGGCGTGGGACCGAAGGTGGCGGCGTGCGTGATGCTGTACGGACTCGGCAGAACCGAAGCGTTCCCGGTCGACGTCTGGATGAAGCGGGTGCTGGCGGAGTATTATCCGGCGGGACTTGACCTTTCGTCGCTCGGCAGCTTTGCGGGTCTGGCGCAGCAGTATCTGTTCTATTACGAGCGCGGAAAAGCGAAGGGTCCTGCCGGAACGGGCGGCTTCGGAACGGCATAAATGTTAATTTTCGTTCACGGAGCCGGAATTTTTTCAAAACCTCTTGCATTATCCGAAAAAATCTGTTATAATATACTAATGCTGGGGCAGACAGCCCCGCAGCACGAAGACAAGCTATAAAATAAGGCCATACCAGCCGGGGAATTAGCGGTGCCTTGTACCTGCAATCCGCTAGAGCAGGGGTGGATTCCTTTGAGAAGGGCTGATTCTGTGTGGTCTGCACGCCGGATTTCGCGTGTTGACGGATGGGTCTTGCGCAATCGGAGGCCGTGAACCATGTCAGGTGGGGAACCAAGCAGCATTAAGCGGTTACTTTGATGTGCCGCGAGGCAGCCTGTCCTGAGCGTGGGCCGGTGAAAGCGCGCATGGAGGCAGTTCGAATCAGGGGTGTATGGTCTTATTTTATAGCTTGTCCGGTTTTTTAATGCCCGAGAGGGCATTTCTGTCCGAGAGAGCATTTTCCGCAAAAGGGCGGCGCGAAGGGATGTGAGGGCTTGCATCAGGCACTGTACCGCAAATGGAGACCGCAGAGCTTTTCCGACGTCTGCGGACAGGATCATATCACGTCGATCCTGCGATATGAAGTCGAACACGCGAGGACCTCGCACGCCTATCTTTTCTGCGGCTCGAGAGGAACGGGAAAAACCACCTGCGCAAAGATCCTTGCGCGCGCGGTCAACTGTCTGCATCCGGTGAACGGAGACCCGTGCGGCGAATGCGAAGCCTGCCGCGCTTCTCTGGCCGAGAACTGCATCGACATCGTGGAGATGGACGCTGCCAGCAACCGCAGAATTGATGACATCCGTCCGATCCGCGATGAGGTGGAATATCTGCCCGCCGAGCTGAAATTCAAGGTGTATATCATCGACGAGGTGCATATGCTTACCACCGAAGCGTTCAACGCGCTCCTTAAAACGCTCGAAGAGCCTCCCGCACACGTCATGTTCATCCTTGCCACCACCGAGCTTCAGAAGGTCCCGGTCACGATCCTGTCCCGTTGTCAGCGGTTCGATTTCCGGCGCATTGCAGGCGACGTCATCGCAGACCGGCTTTCCCATATCGCAGAGGAAGAAAAGATCTCGCTGGATCATGAGGCGGCGTTTCTGCTGGCGCATCTCGCACAGGGCGGTATGCGCGACGCGATCTCTCTGCTTGAGCTGTGCTCGGGCGAAAACCGTCCGGTGACGAGAGAGGTCGTCGAGGAGATCGCCGGTACGGGCGGACGCGAAAGCGTTGTCAGGATCGTGAACGCCGTCTGCGAAAAGGATTACGACGGGATCTTTGATGAGATCGGACAGGCGTTCCGGTCGAGCAAGGACATCACGGTCCTGTGGCAGGACGTCATCGCGTTTTACCGCGATATGCTCGTCGTGAAAACGACGAAGAACGCGAGGGAATATCTTGACCTGTCCGAGGAACAGTATACGGAGCTGATCGGGGTCGCCGGACGATTCTCAGTCGAAACGCTGATCTATCACGCGGGTCTGCTGGACGGCGCGCTGGTCAGAATGCGCGCGTCGGGCGCGTCTTCACGTCTGACCGCCGAAATGACGCTCATCCGGATGTGCGACGAACGCTTCGCTTCCTCCAACGAGGCGCTGGCGGCACGGCTCACGGCGCTGGAAGACAAGCTGAGATCGGGCGCGTTCCGCATGGCGGCTTCCGTCGGACCGGCGGAAAAGCCGAAGCCGGTCGAGCTTTCCGAAGAGGAGAGCGGCGCGGAGATCTCCGCGGCGTTCCCGCTGCGGGCACAGACGCCGGCGCCCGGCGCATCCGCCGCCGAAAACGTGTCCGGCACACCGTCAGCCGCGGACGCCGGAGAGACGGCTCCCGTCAAAAAGGAATACCGTCAGCTGCCGTACTGGGCTGAATTCGTACAGAAATGCGCGGAGCATGATCCGATGCTCGGCAGCTTCATGCGCGAGTCGGCCAAGGGCTTCACGGTGAATACCGATGCGCTGATCCACATCCGGACGAGCAACCAGATGGCGCTGACCATCATCACCAATATGTTCCCGACGCTTCTCGAGGTGCTGAACATCTTTGAGGAGGGACGGCTCGACGCGAACGGCGTCCGGCTCGAATATGTTCCGGAACGGAAGGAAGACCGCGTAAAGGCACTGGATGAAATCGCGCGGAACAGTCAGGATAACGGCTGACCGCCGGTCTCACATAAATTTTGTCAATAAATTTTCCGAAGAAAGGGCTATAAATAACATGAAAGCACGTTTACCGAAGGGTATGGGCGGCGGCCCGCAGAATATGAACGCGATGATCAGACAGGCACAGAAGATGCAGGCTGACATGGAAACGCTTCAGGAAGACCTCGACGCGCGCGAATACGAGATCTCCGTGGGCGGCGGCGTCGTCGGCGTGAAGATCAACGGCAGGAAGGAGATCCTTTCGATCGACATCAAGCCTGAGATCGTCGACCCCGACGACATCGAGACGCTTTCCGACACGCTGGTCGCAGCCGTCAACGAGGCGATCAAGAAGGTCGAGGAGACCAACGCGGCGGAAATGCAGAAGATCACCGGCGATATCAACGTTCCGGGTCTGTTTTAAGTTCGGATGGCGGAATATATTCTTCCGCTGGAAAAGCTCATCGAGCAGTTCCGTCATCTGCCCGGCATCGGACAGAAGACGGCGGTCCGGCTCGCCTTCGCCGTGCTTGACTACTCAAAGGAGGAGGCGGACGCCTTCGCCGACGCGATCCGCGGCGCGAAGGAGCAGGTCTGCACCTGCTCGGTCTGTCAGAACATTGCGGAGGGTGAGCTGTGTCCGATCTGCGCGGACGAAAAGCGCGACCGTTCGGTCATCTGCGTCGTAGAGGACGCAAAGGCGATCCTGTCGCTCGAAAAGGTGCGCGAATTCACGGGCGTGTATCACGTCCTGCACGGCGCGATCTCGCCGATGGCGGGGATCGGACCGGACAAGCTGCGGATCCGCGAGCTGATCGCCCGGCTGGACGGGAGCGTGAAAGAACTGATCCTCGCAACGAACCCGACCGTCGAGGGAGAAGCGACGGCGATGTATCTGACGAAGCTCGTTAAGCCGCTCGGCGTGAAGGTGAGCAGACTTGCCTACGGCATCCCGGTCGGCGGTGAACTGGAATACGCCGACGAGGTGACGCTGATGCGGGCGCTGGAAGGACGGCGCGTGTTATAAACGCAGCTATGCAGGCGTTTCGGACCCGGAATGTCCTCATAAGACAATTTCATGCGGGTAAAACGTCCGGAAACGCGCACATTTATTGATAATACCTATTGACAAACCCGAAAGAATAATATATAATAAATCAGTTGGTATAAGTGTTGACCGGCGGAGGCGGAGAATGGTTGTTGATGTAAAGAAGCTCCTTTCGATGGAGCAGCCGAAGATCGAACTGGACGACGCCTTTTCGCTGACCGACGGGGATTTCCCGTTTGACACGGAAATCGACGGAGTGGTTTTCTCAAAGCCGGTTCATGTGACCGGAGAGATCGTGAACATGGCGGGCTATATCCGGCTGAGGGCGAAAGCCGGGGTCGAATATGAGACCGAGTGCGCACGGTGCCTGGAACCGCTCGTGCGGAGCCTTTCGGTTGAGATCGAGCGGACGCTGGTCGCAAAGGGCGAGCTTGTCAATACCTCCGAGGACGAATCGGACGATTACCTTGAGGTGACGGACGGCGTTTTCGATCTGAGTCTCCCGCTGGCGGAGGAACTGATGATGGCTTTTCCGACCAAGGAGCTTTGCCGCGAGGACTGCGCGGGGCTGTGCCCGAAGTGCGGAAAGAATCTCAACGAGGGCGAATGCGGCTGCGTGAAAAAAGAAATCGATCCGCGGCTGGCAATTTTGCAGAAACTACTTGAAAAAGAAAAATAATTGATGTATAATAATCATGTTATACGGTTAAGGAGGTGTCGTAAATGGCAGTACCGAAGAAGAAGGTCTCGTCCGCGAGACGTGACAAGAGACGTTCCAACGTCTGGAAGCTGGATATGCCGGGTATGGTTAAGTGCCCGAAGTGCGGTGAGTACAACCTCGCTCACAGAGTTTGCAAGGCTTGCGGTTCCTACAACGGAAAGCAGGTTATCAGCAAAGAAGCGTAAGACCGTTCAGACGGGCTTACAGGGATGCCGTCCGGCATCCCTTTTCTTTTTTGAAAGGACGGCTCCGCGTCAGAGAAATTTCGCCGAATTACCGAAAAACGGTTGCCATTTCGCAAAGATTATGGTATAATACGGATAAAGCCGGTCCGGCGGACCGGGCATATCCGATGAACCGAGAAAGGATAACCGACATGGCTATATTCAGAAACGGCGAGCCGTGGCTCGACACAGACGGGAACGTCATCCATGCGCACGGCGGTCATATGTTCTTCTGGGAGGGCTATTATTACTGGTACGGCGAAAACCGGAACGAGGAAAACTACGTCTCCTGCTACCGGACGAAGGATTTCACCTCCTTTGAATTCCGCGGAAACATCATCACCGCCTCGACGCCTGCCGAGCCGACCCGTGTCCGGTCGGACCTCAGACTGACCGGAAAGCTCGAAGAAGGGCAGGATCCGAGTCAGCATCCGCTCAGCGTCGATACGCTCATCAAAGACGGGAACGTCAGGCTGCATAAGGTCAATCTGGAACGTCCGAAGGTGCTGTACTGCGCTTATACGAAGAAATTCGTCCTGTGGGCGCACTATGAGAACGGACTTGACTATCACTGCGCAGCCTGCGCGGTAGCCACCAGCGACTACCCCGATCACGGTTTCGTTTACCACGGCAGCTTCAATCCCTTCGGCGATATGGCGCGCGACTGCACGCTGTGGCAGGAGCCGGACGGACGCGCCTACTTTATCGCCGCGTCCCGCGACAACGCCGAGCTGCACGTCTGGAAGCTGTCGAAGGATTACCTCAACACCGATAAGCTCGTGAACAGCCTCTGGCAGGGCGAATACCGCGAAGCGCCGGCGGTCTTTTATAAGGACGGACGCTATTTCATGCTGTCGTCCTACTGCACCGGCTGGGCGCCCAATCAGGGCAAATGGTCGAGCGCGGACGCGCTGGACGGCGAATGGGACCTGCTCCGGAACTTCGGCGACGACACGACCTTCCGCTCTCAGCCCGCATTCGTGCTTCCGCTGACGAAGGACGGGAAGACCCGCTATCTGTATGTCGGCGACCGCTGGGGCGGACGCGGAAAGTACAACGAGTCCACCTATATCGTGCTGGAGATCCAATTTGATGAAAACGGCGCGCCCTTTATCGTCTGGAACGACGAAGCCGCGTTCTGATCGGAAATCTTCACATATAAACGCATAATAGTCGATTGTAAAACTACGTTTTACAATCGGTACTCGCGCTTATCGCCGCCGACAAAACAAAGTTTTGTCGGCTCCCCTCG
>JAZRXB010000248.1:0-20036 GCA_045600005.1 Eubacteriales bacterium
AAACGGCTTCTGCCGCTTTGGTTTTTTGCGTCTTTTTTTCTTTTGAGGGCGCTTTTTCTTTTTGGGGTAGGGATTTTTTCTTCCTCTGCTTTTTACTTCATTGCTTTCTGCTGTTTGGTACGGGTGTTTTACAATCGGCTATCGCTTTATTATAGCACGGAGCGGTCACGTTTGTCCATGCTTCCGGCAAACAAGTCACATTCGTCCATCATCAGGTCACAGCCGTTTATGGAAACCGCTCATTTCCTGTGTTAAAATTAAGGCATTACCGCACAGTTCTGATGGTGCGATTGCGCCGTCAGATTTCCCGTCAGACGAAACAAACCCCGGAAGGCATAGTACCTCCTATGCCGACGAAATTTGTACAGTATGACGGGAAAGATGCAAGCAAGCGTGCCATCAAGGCGAAAGCCGTGAATTGTGCGGTATTGCCTTGAGAAAAAACACAGGAGGACAAACCCATGAAACTCAGAAAAACTACCGCGCTGATCCTGCTTTTCGCTCTGTCCGCGTCTCTTGCCGGATGCGGCGGAACCTCCGTTTCACCCGCCGATACGAGCGCCGCGCCGGAGGATACCTCCGCCGTCGAAACGCTTCCTCTGACCGACGGACTGCCGGACGCCGATCTCGGCGGCTGGACGTTTTCCATTCTGAATTATACGGAGGGCAGTCTGTCGTGGTGCAATACCCGCATTCTTGTAGAGGAGCTGACCGGAGACGTACTGAACGACGCGATATATGAACGGAACGCGGCGGTCATGGAGCGTTTCAACTGTGTGATCACGGCCGACGAGCTTGCCGATCCGCTGTCTCAGATCGCGCAGAACGTAATGGCGGGCGACGACGCTTACGATATTTATGTTGTTGTGGAAGGGAAGATTGCAAAGAGCATCCCCTACACGCTCGACTGGCACAACGTGCCGCATATTCAGCTTGACAAGCCGTGGTGGAACCCCGCCGCGACCTCGGTCTACGAGTTCGACGGCAAACAGACCGCAGTCGCCGGAAACATGACGCTGACCGCCGCATCCCGCGCCGTCAGCACCGTGTTCAACAAGCGGATCTGGAATGAGCTGGGCGACGGAACCGACCTGTACGGACTGGTGAAGGAAGGAAAGTGGACGCTCGACCGCTTCATCGAAATTTCAAAGAGCGTCAGCAAGGACGTTGACGGCGACACGCAGTGGACCGGAGAGGACGTCTACGGAATGTTCATGGGGCGCGGCTTCAAGGGTTATATCGCCTCGATGCTCTGCGGCGCGGGAATGAACTTCACCGAGAAAAACGCCGAAGGAAAGGACGAGTTCACGCTTCACGAAAACGAGCGGGGCATCGACCTTGTGACAAAGCTGGTCGACGCATGGCAGCAGGAGGGGTATACCTACTACACCGGCGACGTTCACACCGGAGCACCCGCGAACTTCTTTGAAAACGGTCACGCGCTCTTTTCCCAGCGCGTTCCGAACGATATCTACAAGCTGCGCGACATGAACGACGATATCGGCATCCTTCCCATGCCGAAATACGACGAAGCGCAGGAAAACTACTGCGCGGCGGCATGGGGCGGCGCGGTCTGGTCGCTGTCGAAGACGGTCTCGAAGGACGAGCTTGAGAACGTCGGACTGGTGATGGAGGCGCTGAACTTTGCCGGATACCGCGACGTCATCCCGGTGTACAAGGAGATCGCGCTGAAAACCAAAACGGCGCGCGACAACGAATCCGAAGAAATGCTCGATATCATTTTCGATTCGATCTACTTTGATTTCGGAACCAACATCATGTACGATGCGGTTTTTGCTCAGACATTCCTGACCGATATCTTCAAGGCGAAGACGAGCAGCGTCGTCGTGTCTTCCATGGTTTCGGCGCTGCCGCAGATCGAGGAGTATATCACCGATCTGTTTGAAGCGGTCGCGGAAATGGAATAACAGGATTAGATCAGGGCGGCGCTGCCGCCCGGAAAGGACAGACTTCATGAGAGAATTTACCGGCTATACCCGCGGCATGGGGCTCGGAGGATGGCTGACCAACTACAAGCGCATCGGTCAGCTCCCGATGGAGCGCCGCATGACCGTCACCATCGGCGACTTCGAGCATTTCGATAACTATATCACGGAACAGGACGTGAAGAACATCGCGTCCTTCGGCGTCGACCACATCCGGCTGGCGTTCGACCAGATCGTGCTGGAGGAGTACGAGAATCCGTATCACTACCGCGACGAGACCTTCCGCCACATTGACGATTTCCTCGGCTGGGCGAAGGCGGCGGGACTGAACGTCGTGCTGAATCTGCACAAGGCGGTCGGCTGCTACTGCGACTGCGGCGATATGAAGAAGCTGCTCGAAACGCCCGAATACATGGACCGTTTCGTCGCGCTCTGGCTCGAATTCGAGCGCCGTTATCACGATAAGGGCGACGAGATCGTCTTCGAGCTGATGAACGAGATCACCGCGTCGGAGAGCGGCGCATGGAACCGGCTCTGGCAGCGCACCGCCGCCGAGATCCGGAAGCTCAATCCGACCCGGAAGATCATGATCGGCAGCGCGTCGTGGAACGCTGTGGATAAGCTCTGCGATCTTGACGTGATCGACGACCCGAACGTGGTCTACACCTTCCACTTCTACGGACCGTTCGAGTTCACGCATCAGCGCGGCGTGCTTCAGCCGGGCAACCACTACTACAACCGCGATATGCCGTGGCCGGGCGATATCGAGCGCTACCGCCACTGTCAGGCCTTCCTGAACGGGAACAAGAACGCCTACCCGCAGTACACGGAGATGGGGCGGCAGTACGTCCGCGACAGCCTGACGCCCGCGCTCCGCTTCATGGAGAAGCATCCCGACGCGATCCTGACCTGCGGCGAATTCGGAACGATCCGCTCCTGCCCGACGGTCTGGCGCGAGAACTGGTTCGCCGACGTGATCGAATTCCTCGACGAGTACGGCATCCCGTTCACGATCTGGAATTATCTCAGCACGCCCTACGACGGCAACCGGTTCAGTCTGGTCGACGACGACCGCCGTCAGCTGGTCAGCGAAAGGATCGGCGATATGATCCGCATTAAGAAATGATCGGACCGGAAGGTCCCGCTCCTTCACGGCGCGGGGCCTTCCGTTTTTTCCGAGGATATCAATTCGCCGTTTCCTCTTGCAAAAAGGGACGGAATGTGCTATACTGGTCTTATCAATGCGAAAGGATTTCCGGTCATGTCTGAAATCAGAAGAAACGATCCGCCGGAGCTGCTGGCTCCTGCGGGCAATTTTGATAAAATGAAAGCGGCGGTGCTGTACGGTGCCGACGCGGTATATCTCGCGGGCGACGACTTCGGAATGCGCGCCGCGGCGGATAATTTCACCGTCGAACAGCTAAGGGAAGCAGCCGCCTTCGCCCATGAGCGCGGCGTGCGCGTGCATCTGACGCTCAACACCACTCCCCATACGGACGAGTATCCGAAGCTCACCGAATTCGTGAAATCCATCGCGGACGTCGGCATCGACGCGGTGATCGCCGCCGATCTCGGCGTGATGGAGCTGGTGAGGGAATATCTGCCGGGGGCGGAGCTTCACGTCTCGACGCAGACCAGCACGGTCAGCGCCGCCGCCTGCCGCGTGTGGCATCGGCTCGGCGCGAAACGGGTCGTGCTGGCGCGCGAGCTGACGCTCGACGAGATCCGCGCCATCCGCGCCGATACGCCGCCGGAGCTGTCGCTCGAAGCCTTCATCCACGGCTCGATGTGCATCTCGTACAGCGGACGCTGTCTGCTCTCACAGCACTTCGTCGGACGCGACGCGAACCGCGGACGCTGCGCACAGCCCTGCCGCTGGAACATGACCTATGCTCCGTCGACGCTGATCGAAGACCCGGCGTGGGAAGGCTGCGCGGCGTATGAGATCACCGAGGAAAAGCGTCCCGACAACCGCGTCCCGGTCGTCGAGAACGAGCAGGGGACCTTCTTTTTAAGCTCGAAGGATCTGTGCATGATCGAACATATCCCGGAGCTGATGGAGAGCGGCGTCGACAGCTTCAAGATCGAGGGACGCATGAAGAGCGAATATTACGCCGCCGTCGTCACCAACACCTACCGCATGGCGATCGACCGCTATTTCGCCGACCCGGAGCGCTTCCGCTGTGATCCCGCGTGGCTGCGCGAGCTGGAGAGCGTCAGCCACCGCGAATATGCGACCGGCTTCTATTTCGCGAAGCCGATGGAGGACGCGAATACCGCGAAGCAGCCCGGCTACATGAAGGAAAAAGCCTATCTCTGCCGCGTGCTGTCCTATGATGAGGCGACCGGGACCGCGCGCTTCGTGCAGCGCAACAAGGTGTTCGCCGATTCGGACGTCGAGCTGCTCACGCCGGGCGAGATCGGAAAGCCGCTCCGTCTCGGCGCGCTTTACGACGCGGACGGCGCGAGGATCGGGTCCGCGCCTCATCCGTACATGGAGTTCTCGGCGAAGGTCCCGTTCCCGGTAAAGCCGGGCGACATCGTGCGGGCAAAATAACAGAGGTTCTTTTCCGACACGCGAACGCATAAATCCTGTATACAGCCGCGCCCGGCGGATGCCGGACGCGGCGTTTTTCCGTGTACGGGAGGAAACGGTATGTTCTGCGAAATACTGAAAGCGATCCTGTTCGGCGTGATCGAAGGGATCACCGAGTGGATCCCGGTGTCAAGCACCGGGCATCTGATCCTGATCGGGGAGATGATCCGCTTCGGGAACGTTCCGGACGGGTTTCATGAGATGTTCGATGTGGTCGTGCAGCTTGGAGCGATCTTGGCGGTGCTTGCCGTGTACGGCGGACAGCTGAACCCGTTGGCCGGCTCGGACGGGGAAGGGCGCGTCTTCCGGCAGGACCGGCTGGCGCTCTGGGGAAAGATCCTGCTGGCGAGCGTTCCGGCGGCGGTGGTCGGACTGTTCTTTGACGACCTGATCGACGCGCTGTTCTATAACCCGACCACGGTCGGGATCATGCTGATCACGGTCGGCGCGGCGTTCCTGATCGTCGAACGGCACGGTGTAAAGAGCGTGCGCACCGTCTCGGTCGACGGCATATCGCCCGGCACGGCGTTCGTGATCGGCTGCTGTCAGATGGCGGCGGCTGTGCTGCCGGGGACCTCGCGCTCGGGCGCGACGATCCTTGGCGGGCTGGCGATGGGACTGGACCGCAGGGTATCGACGATGTTCAGCTTTTTTCTCGCCGTTCCGGTCATGCTCGGCGCGTCGGCGCTGAAGCTCGTGAAGTTCGCGCCGGGATTCTCGGCACAGACGCTCATCCTGCTTGCGGCGGGGATGCTGACGGCGTTTTCCGTGTCGCTTGTCTGCATCCGGTTCCTGACCGCCGCCGCCGCAAAGCACGGCTTTTCGGCGTTCGGCGTATATCGGATCCTTCTCGGCGCGGCTGTACTGATCCTGCTTCACTGAAACGATTTTCAGGGCGGCGGCACATTGTCATTTTGCATTATAAATCCTGCCGAAACTTATAGAAAATTGTTCCGAAACGAGATTTTTTTCCTTTTGACGATATTTTCACAAATTCCTGTTGATAAACCGGCCCGATTGTGGTAAAATAAGGTCAGTGACTATGGGTGTATGCGCCCGTGTCAATGTCTGTTCAATGCTTTCCCATTCATATTTTCAATCTTTGAGGTGAAAAACAATGTACAACAAGAAATCCGTGGAAGATATCGAAGTCGCCGGCAAGAAAGTTCTCTGCCGCTGCGATTTCAACGTCCCGATGAAGGACGGAAAGATCACTGACGACAAGCGTATTGTCGAAGCGATGAAGACCATCAAGTATCTCGTAGATCACGGCGCAAAGCTGATCCTCTGCTCCCATATGGGCAGACCGAAGGGCGAATTCAACATGAAGTACTCCCTCGCTCCCGTCGCGGCACGCATTTCCGAGCTGCTCGGCAAGGAAGTCGTTCTGGCAAAGGACGTCATCGGTGAGGACGCCAAGGCCAAGGCAGCCGCTCTGAAGGACGGCGACGTTCTGCTTCTCGAAAACGTCCGCTTCCATGCAGAAGAAGAAAAGAACGATCCCGCATTCGCAAAGGCTCTTGCTGATCTTGCTGAGATCTACGTCAACGACGCATTCGGCACGGCTCACAGAGCGCACGCTTCCACTGCCGGCGTTGCCGACTACCTGAAGACCGCTGTCTGCGGCTTCCTCATCCAGAAGGAAATCTCCATCATGGGTCAGGCTCTTGAAGAGCCGAAGCGTCCGTTCGTCGCCATCCTCGGCGGCGCGAAGGTCTCCGATAAGATCGGCGTCATCAACAACCTCATCGAAAAGTGCGACACCATCATCATCGGCGGCGGCATGGCTTACACCTTCTTCAAGGCTATGGGCAATTCCATCGGCACGTCCATCTGCGAGAACGATAAGCTCGACCTCGCTCTGGGCATCATGGAAAAGGCAAAGGCAAAGGGCGTCAGCTTCTTACTCCCTGTCGACAACGTGATCGGCCGCGAGTACAAGGAAGACACCACCTATATGAGGATCTACTCCGACTCCATTCCGGACGGCTGGATGGGTCTCGACATCGGCGAAAAGACGCAGGAGCTGTTCGCAAAGACCCTGATCGGCGCAGGCACGGTCGTATGGAACGGTCCGATGGGCGTTTCCGAGTGGGAGAACTTCGCATCCGGTACCCGCACGGTCGCCAAGGCGATCGCAGAGTCCGGCGCGATCTCGATCATCGGCGGCGGCGACTCCGCAGCGGCTGTTGAAACGCTCGGCTTCGCTGACAAGATGACCCACGTTTCCACCGGCGGCGGCGCGTCCCTCGAATTCCTCGAAGGTCTTGAGCTTCCCGGCATCGCCTGCCTCAACGAAAAGGAATAATTTCTGAAAAATCAGAACGGGGGCGTACATCGTGCGCCCCTGTTCGCGCATTCTGCATTGACTAAATAATTTGTGAAAAGGAGCTTCCGCGTGCGGAAGTCAGTGTGATCATCATGAATAAGGCAACCAGAAGAACCGTAATCGCCGGCAACTGGAAGATGAATATGACCCCTTCCCAGACCGTTGAATTCATCAAGACCCTCGCTCCGATGGCGGCAGGCAAGGATAACTGCGACATCGTTCTGTGCGTTCCGTTCGTCGACATCGTTCCCGCTGTGGAAGCGGCGAAGGGCACCAACATCAAGATCGGCGCGGAGAACGTTCACTTCGCCAAGAGCGGCGCGTACACCGGCGAAATTTCCGCCGATATGTTAAACGAGTGCGGCGCAGAATACGTCGTCATCGGTCACTCCGAGCGCCGTCAGTATTTCGGCGAGACCAATGAGACCGTCAACCAGAGAGTCGCGGCAGCGCTCGCAGGCGGTCTGAAGGTCATCCTCTGCGTCGGTGAAATGCTCACCGAGCGCGAGCAGGGCATCACCGAAGAGATCGTTTCCCTCCAGACCAAGATCGCGCTTCTCGGCGTGACCGAAGAACAGTTGAAGAATGTCATCATCGCTTACGAGCCCGTCTGGGCGATCGGCACCGGACGCACCGCTACGCCCGAGCAGGCTGACGAAGTATGCGGCATCATCCGCGGCGTCATCGCCAAGCTTTACAGCGAAAAGGCGGCAGAGGCGTTCACCATCCAGTACGGCGGTTCGATGAACGCGAAGAACGCGGCTGAACTGCTCGGCAAGTATAACGTTGACGGCGGTCTGATCGGCGGCGCGTCCCTCAAGACGGCTGACTTCACCGTGATCATCGACGCTGCTCAGTAAACGGACGGCAGACGACAAATCCCCATGCGGCAGTTTCGGCGCGTGGGGATTTTCCGATTTCACAGGCGGCGTTCCATCGCCGCAGAGAGGATTCCTTATGTCAGATCGCGTGATGATCGCCATGAGCGGCGGCGTGGACAGCTCGGTGACGGCTTACCTTGTGACAAGAGACGGGACCGACGCGGTCGGAGCGACGCTGAGACTTTTCACAAGAGAAGATATCGCGCTCGACCCCGATAAGACCTGCTGTTCGCTGACCGATGCGGAGGACGCGGCGCGCGCAGCCGAAAAGCTCGGCATCCCGCACTATATCTACGATTTCGGCGGACGTTTCCGCGAGGCGGTGATCGACCGCTTTATTGCGGTCTACCGTGAGGGCGGTACGCCGAACCCCTGCATCGACTGCAACCGGCACATCAAGTTCCGCGAGCTGCTCGAAAAGGCGGACGAGCTGAACTGCTCCCATATTGCGACCGGACATTACGCGCGCGTGGAATACGACGCCGCGTCGGGACGGTATCTCTTAATGAAAGCGGCGGACGCGCGCAAGGACCAGACCTATGTGCTGTGGGCGTTAAAGCAGGATCAGCTTGCCCGCACGATCTTCCCGCTGGGCGGCATGACCAAGGACGAGGTGAGGAAGCTCGCGTGTGAGCTTGGTCTGGGCAATGCGGACAAGCCGGACAGTCAGGACATCTGCTTCGTGCCGGACGGAGACTACGCCCGTTTTATCACGTCCTTCACGCACACCGAACCCGCGCCGGGCGATTTTCTCGACACGTCCGGGAAGGTGATCGGACGGCATCAGGGTATCATCCGCTATACCATCGGACAGCGCAAGCATCTCGGCATCGCGCTGGGGCGGCCGGTCTTCGTGACCGCCATCGACCCGGCGGGCAATACCGTGACCATCGGCGATGAACCGGACCTCTACGCCCGCACACTGTATGCTCACGATATCAATCTCATTGCCGTGAAATCGCTCGACCGTCCGCTTCGCGTGACGGTGAAGGCGCGTTATGCGCATAAGGAAGCGCCCGCCGTCGTCGAGCAGACCGGGGAGGATACGCTCCGCGTGACCTTCGACGAGCCGCAGCGCGCGCTGACCCGCGGTCAGTCGGCAGTCCTGTACGACGGAGACGTCGTGGTCGGCGGCGGCGTCATCTTCCGCGTTGAAAAATAGTCGTAAATAGTACGGAAACTTTTGCCGCAGGACTTGAAAAAAGGCGCCGGGTCTGATATAATGTAATATCGGGCGAAGCATTCGTCCGATCTGATAAACGAAAGGCGCTTACATGGAAATATGGGTGATCCTCGACATGGATCTGACCCTCGCCGACTGAAACGGGAGCGGACGCACGGCGCGTCGGTCGGTCGAGGGGTTCTCTCCCCGCTCCCGCCGACAGAAAACGATTTGAAAATTCAAAGAAAGGCACAATAGATTATGGGCGCTCAACTTACTGAAAACGACAAAAGAACCTGTTACGCCGCCGAGCTGACGAAAAACGACATCGGCAGGCGCGTCTGCATGATGGGCTGGGTCCAGCGTCAGCGCGACCTCGGCAGCCTGATCTTCATCGACTTACGCGACCGTTCCGGCATCATTCAGCTGGCGTTCGACGAGAAGACCGAGAAGTCGATCTTCGACCTCGCCTTCACGCTCCGTAGCGAATACACGATCTGCGCGAAGGGTATCGTCCGCGCGCGCGGCGAAGGAGCCGTCAACCCGAACCTTCCGACCGGCGAGATCGAGATCGCCGTCGACGAGATGAAGGTCTTCTCGGTTTCGCAGACTCCTCCCTTCGAGATCGTCGAGAACAGCAACGTCAAGCCTGAGCTTCGTCTGGAGCACCGTTACCTTGACCTGCGCCGTCCCGACATGACCCGCAACATCATCGCCCGCAGCCAGATCGTCCGCATCGCGCGCGAATACTACGCCGAAAACGGCTTCATCGACATCGAAACTCCCTGCCTCATCAAGCCGACGCCAGAAGGCGCGCGCGACTACCTCGTTCCGAGCCGCGTCCATCCCGGCAAGTTCTACGCGCTGCCGCAGTCTCCCCAGCTGTACAAGCAGCTGCTGATGCTGTCCGGCTTCGACCGTTATTTCCAGGTCGCGCGCTGCTTCCGCGACGAGGACCTGCGTGCCGACCGTCAGCCGGAATTCACGCAGATCGACCTTGAAATGTCCTTCGTCACCGAGAACGACGTCATGGAAATGAACGAAAAGTTCATCGTGAAGCTGTTCAAGGAATACAAGGGGATCGACCTGCCCACGCCGTTCTTGCGCATGACGTGGAACGAAGCGATGGAGCGCTTCGGCTCGGATAAGCCCGACCTGCGCTTCGGCTACGAGCTTGTCAACATCAGCGATATTCTGAAGGACTGCGGCTTCAAGGTCTTTGCCGACACGATCAAAAACGGCGGCTCGGTCCGCGCGATCAACATCAAGGGCATGGCTGCGAAGTTCTCCCGCAAGGAGATCGACTCGCTGACCACCTTCGTCAAGTCCTACAAGGCAAAGGGTCTTGCATGGCTCAAGAACGTGAACGGAGAGGTCTCCTCCTCGTTCGCCAAGTTCCTCACGCCGGAGGAAAACGCCGCGATCGAAGAAAAGCTGGGCTTCGCCGAGAACGATATCATCTTCATCGTCGCCGATAAGAACAAGGTCGTCTTTGATTCTCTCGGCGCGCTGCGCTGCGAGATCGCAAAGCGTCTGGGCATTCTCGACCCGAACGAGTACAAGTTCCTGTGGGTCACGGAATTCCCGCTGCTCGAATATGACGAGGACGAGGGACGCTTCTACGCGATGCACCATCCCTTCACGATGCCGATGGAGGAGGATCTCTGCTACATCGAGTCCGATCCGGGCAGGATCCGCGCGAAGGCTTACGATATCGTGCTGAACGGCTACGAGATGGGCGGCGGCTCGGTCAGAATCCACGATGCGGAGATCCAGCAGAAGATGTTCGCTCTGCTCGGCATGACGCCGGAGGAAGCGAACGAGAAGTTCGGCTTCTTACTGGAAGCCTTCAAGTACGGCGTACCGCCGCACGCAGGCATGGCGTTCGGTCTGGACAGACTGGTCATGCTGGTTCTGGGACTGGACGATATCCGCGAGGTCATCGCGTTCCCGAAGGTCCAGAACGCTTCCGAGCTGATGAGCAAATGCCCCGCTCTGCCGGACGCAAAGGCGCTCGCCGAGCTGAACATCGCGGTTCTGAAAACCGAGGAAGACGAATAATCCATGACAACCCGCCCGCGCGGGGCCCCGCGCGGCCGTACTTTCTTCTGCCGAACAGACAGCAGAAACGGCGCGTCAGACGCGCCGTTTTTGCGGTGTGATTTAATTGTCGATTGCGTTGTACTGTTCGAGCAGCTTGGCAAGGTCGCCGAGAGCCGTCGTCATCAGACCCGCATAGGAGGAAACGAAGTTTTCCTTCGCGCCGATCGCGCAGGAACGGAGCAGGTCGCCGGACTTGCCGAAGTTGTGAATGCCGTTGAGGTCAAAGATGATGTCCGAATAGATCATGTCGAGCATCGCCTTCGAGTTTTCGTCGCGGGAGACCTTTTCCTTTAAGGTCAGGTTGAACATCTGCGAGCCGACCGTCGTGTAGGAGATATACGCCATCATTTCCATTGCCGTGCCGACCATTTCCTGCTTTTCCGCCGGAAGCGTGACCGGGACCGCGACGCCGCACGGACCCCACGGAGAACCGTAGGTCAGATATTCGTCCTGATTCTCGTCGAGCTTCGGCATCGGAAGAATGCCGTAGTCGTCGGTCATGTCGCGCAGGCTGGCGATGATGCCGCTCATGTTGTAGCCGAGCAGCATGGTCTTCGCGTTCTTGAAGTGGTAGGTCTTGCGGGTCGATGTGATGCTGCCGTAGGTGGCGGCGGGCAGCGGCTCGGTGAGCAGACGCATATCGTTGTCGTTGACGACCGCGATGATCTTATCCAGGATGTTGAGGCTCTTTTCCGTGTCCATGGAAAGGACGGGTTCGCCGCCGTCGCCGATCTCGGTCTGGGAACCGCCGCAGCCGATGAAGAACGCCTGACCGGTCAGCTCGTCGCACGCGAACGCATAGAAGTCCGCGTCAGCGGTCATCTTACCGTCGGCGTTGACGTCCTGCGCGACGTTCTTCGTGATCTGACCGAACTTTTCGAGCGTCCATTTGCCGTCGAGGACCGCCTCGTAGAGGTTTTCGATCTTGTATTCGTCGCACAGACGCTGGTTGAACGCGATGACGCAGGGCGCATAGTAATAGTCGAGCGAGATCGGTCCGCTGGTGATATACTGCTTGCCGTTGAAGCTCAGGTTCTTGTGGATCGACTGGCTCCACCACGGCTGATCAAGTCCGAGGACGGGCATGGTTTCCATATCGAGCAGATAGCCGCCCGGCGCGAGAACGTTCAGACCGTCCGCCATCGACGTGATGATGAGGTCATAGGCGGTGTCGCCCGCGGTAATGGCGGTCATCACATCGTTTTTCAGCTTGCCGCGGTCTTCATAGACGGAGTAGGTGATCTCGATGCCGAGCGTTTCTTCGACCTTCTGGTCGCGTGCGTAGAGCGCGTCGTCAACGACCTCGCCGGTCTGTTCTTCCGGCGGAACGTTCGGATGGTCGACCTGATCCTGAACGATGATGTTCAGCGTCTGACCGTCGAAGGTCTTGCCGGTCAGCGTTTCAAAATAACTGGTAGTTTCTTCGGGAGTAGTGTCGACCGTGTCGGCGGATGTGTCGGACGTACCGGGGTCGTTTGTGCCGCCGCAGGACGCCATGGAAGCGAGCATGGAGACGAGAAGCAGAAGACTGATGCGCTTTTTCATAAATCTATACCATTCCTTCCTGATAATTTCGGTAAAATCATTATAACATATCTGTTCCGTCCATTCAACATAAATATTCTGATTTCTTTCAAATATATTCCGATTTGTTCTTTACTGCCCGTATCCGCGAAGGGCGCGCGACAGGGCGGACACGCTGCCGTAGCCCGTCGCCTGAGCCGCCATCGCATACGTTTCGCCGCCCGCCAGAAGCTCCCGCGCCTTTAAGAGCCGGACGGAACGGAGATACGCATACGGCGTGACGCCCATCTGCTTCCGGAACCGGCGGATGAAGGAGTTCAGCTCGAACCCTTCCGCCGCCGCCAGTTCACCCACGCTGAGCGGAGAGGCATAGCGCTCCCGTATGACGGTCAGCGTGCGGCAGATGCTTTCGTCCGAGATGAAGGGGAGCGGTTCTTCGGCGTTCAGCATGGTGAGAAGGGACAGGAGCAGATGATACAGAAGCTGCTTCTGTTCGTCCCGGCTGCCGGCGGGCGCGTCGGCGATGCTGCCGAATCCGGTCGAATAGAGGGTGTGCCGGTTGGAGCGGCTTGACACCGGATCGATCACCTTCAGCATGGCGTCAAGCTCCGAGCCGGGCGCGACCTTTCGGATGATCGGCGTAGGCGAGATGATCGGCGGCGTGGTGATGAAGTCGAAATAGATGTGGTCGATCGGATCGTCCGGGTCGGATTCAAACCGGGTGAACCAGTTGTAGGGAAAAAGGTAGATCCGATCCGGCTCGAACGGAACGGTCTGTCCGCCGTCGACGCAGTAATGCCCGATGCCGCCGCGGATATAGTAGAGACGCTGCATACGGATGGGATGATCCACCCGCCAGTGGACCGGGACGCGCCCGTTCCCGTTGTTGTCGATGTAAAGATTGACGGAGTTCACGGAATATCCTCCCCCCTGCTTATTTCGGTCAACAGTAAGTTTGTTTTGGGTATTTACAAAAAGGTGGTATATAGAGTATAATAATACTTGATCCCGGATATGTCAAGCATATTTTGGGAAAAAACGAAAACGGATACGAGAAAGGAAATTCATCATGAAACACAGCCGCACACTGTCATGGCTCTTACTTTCCGCCCTGCTCATTTCGCTTGCTTCCTGCGGCGGCGCCGCTTCGGGGAACGATACGACCGCCGCCGACGGCACGACCGAGCCGGTCGTCGAGGTCGACCCGCTGATGCCGACCGAAACGAAGGACTTCGGCGGACGCAAATTCCGTATACTCTCCAGCGAAGACCTCCTCGAACGCTATATCTGGGCTGAGGAGGAAAACGGAAACGGCATCAACGACGCGCTCTATCAGCGTACCCGCATGACCGAAGAACAGCTGAACGTCGATATCGACTGCGAACTCGTTCCGACGATCAACGATACCTATCCGAAGCTCAAGGCGTCCGTCATGGCAGGCGACAACGACTATGATCTGGTCAACCACCATGTCAATATGAACCTGACCGACTTCGTTGCGGATAATCTGATCATGGACTGGAGCACCGTTCCTCATGTCGATTTTTCCAAACCCTACTGGAACAGCGACATCATCGAATCGCTTTCGATCAACGGAAAGTCTCCCTATGCGGACGGCGATATCAACATCGTCGATACGGTTTTCATGCTGTACAACAAATCGCTGGCAGCGGACCTGAAGCTCGGCAATCTCTATGATTATGTGTTCGACGGGACATGGACGTGGGATAAGCTCATCAAGCTGTCCGCCGACGTGAAGAACGATATCAACGGCGACTCCAAGTTCGATTACAACGACCGTTTCGGCTGCGTCGTCGACACCTCGTCATCGAGATGGCTGCTGCGCAATGTTCCCGGCGGCTGCGGCGAGACGGTCTATCAGAACGACAAGGACGGTCTGCGCCTTACGGTCAATGTCGACCGCATCCAGCCGCTGGTCGAGAAGATCTGCGGACTGTTCAGCGACGGCGGCGGCTACGTCCTCAGCCAAAAGGCGGATTCCCGCCCGGCTACGCCCGATCTGTTCAATCAGGGCAACTGGCTGACGCTCTTCTCGTCCACCGCGGGCACCGCATACAATTATAACAACCTGAGCTTCGATTACGGCGTACTGCCGCTGCCGAAGTACGACGAAAAGCAGAACGATTATATCTGCATCAGCTGGTGCAACAACCTGATGATCCCGGCGCTTGCAGACGCCGATCTGGTCGGCATGGTCACCGAATGGCTGGCATATTACAGCTACAAGATCATGCGTCCGGCGTTCTATGATTCGCTTCTCAGCGTCAAGTTCGCACAGGACGAGGAGACCGTCCGCATCCTGAACGATTACATTTTTGCGAACATCCGCTACGACCCCGGCATGAACTTCAAGTCCCCGGGCTTCTACGATTATTTTGACTATCTGGTTGTGAACAACAACACCGGTTTCACGTCCTTCTACGCTTCGAAACTTTCCGCTGAGGAAGCATATCTCACGAAGCTGAACGAGGCGTTCGCCAACTTCGGCAAATAATAAATGAGGAAAACGATATGACAGGAAAAGAATGGTTCAAACAGGCCAAGTTCGGCATGATGATCCACTGGGGACTTTATGCGGTCCTCGGCGGCGAATGGAAGGGGCAGCGCATGAGCGGCATCGGCGAGTGGATCCAGCAGTATTACCGCATCCCGATCGCCGAATACGAAAAGCTTGCGAAGGTCTTCAACCCGATCTACTTTGACGCGGACGAGTGGGTGAAGCTCGCCAAGGACGCGGGCATGAACTACATGGTCGTCACGTCGAAGCATCACGAGGGCTTCGCCATGTTCCGCACAAAGGTCGACAAATGGAACGTCGTCGACGCGACGCCCTTCGGACGCGACGTCATCGGCGAGCTTGCCAACGCCTGCGCAAGACACGGATTAAGGTTCGGCGTCTACTATTCGCAGGAGCTGGACTGGCACGAGCCGAACGGCGGCGGCTGGACGCGCGGCAAGACGTGGGCAGGCTGCTCCGGCAAGGCGGGCGACGCCTATTGGGTCAACAACTGGGATTTCCCGGACGACGAGCATAAGAACTTCACGCAGTGCTTTGAAGAAAAGATCAAGCCGCAGGTCACGGAGCTTCTGACCAACTACGGCGATCTCTGCCTCATCTGGTTCGATACGCCGCATACGATCAAACCGGAGCAGAGCCAGGAGCTTTACGATCTGGTCAAGCGCTATCAGCCCGAATGTCTCATCAACTCGCGCATCGGCAACGGACGCGGCGACTACCGTTCGTGGGGCGACAATCAGATCCCGGACGAATACATGAAGGACGGTCTGTTCGAGTCTCCCGCGACGCTGAACGACACGTGGGGCTACAAGTCCTTCGACAACAACTGGAAGTCCGCCGAACGGGTGCTTGAGCTGAAACAGCACCTGAACGAGCGCGGCATCAACTACCTTCTGAACGTCGGACCCGACGCGCTGGGACGCATTCCCGCGCCGGCGATCGACATCCTGCGCAGAGTGGGACAGGATTAACAGAGCGCCGCAGAAGCAGACGCGCGGAAACGGATCAGGCCCGTTCCCACGCGTTTTGTCCTATTTGGGGTGGAAATGATGATGAAGAGACGACTTCATCTTTTGAAAAAATATGCAGACCGCTTCATCTTCATGAAGCGGTTTTCTCGCTTTTTCTCGTTTTTTCAAACGAAACTGCATATTCGTGTTCATCTTTCAGAAGCGATTCGGTTCATATCGCTTCATATCGGGAAAATGAGCGATTCGGATGGATCATTCTCCGAGAATGGTGCGGAGCGCATCGGGAATGTGACGCACCGTGTCGCCCGACAGCATGGAGATCTCCGGCACGTCCCGCGCCGCAAGCTCGCCCGCCAGTCCGTTCAGGTACGCGCCCGCCGCGACGCCGAGCAGGAGCCGGTCGTCCGGCACGAAGCCGCACAGTCCGGCGAGAATGCCCGACAGAACGTCGCCGCTTCCCGCCGTTGCCATGCCCGCGCAGCCGCGGTCGACAAGATAGACGGTCTCGCCGTCCGTGACGATCGTCGTCGGACCCTTTAATAAAAGGATCGCGCCGGTTTCGGCGGCGTAGGTCTTCGCCGCACGGACAAGATCATTCCGGAAGACCTCCATCGGAACGCCGCACAGACGCTCGAATTCCTTTAAGTGCGGCGTCAGGATCAGCCTTGCCGGGCTGTTTTTCATCAGCGAGCGGTCAAGACCCGCCAGCGTGTTCAGTCCGTCCGCGTCGATGACGAGCCGTCCGTCGTATTCGGTCAGCGCATATCGTAAGAGCTTTTCCGTTTCGGGCGAACGTCCCATGCCCATGCCGACGGCAGCCGCTTTCGTGCGGAAAAGGAGCTGTTCGATCTGTGCGCGGTCAAACCGAAGCCCGCCGTTTTCGTCCGCGTCGAGCGGGAACAGCGTGCTTTCGAGCAGATAGGGCAGAACGGCCTGCGTGATGCTTTTCGGGACCGCCAGCTTCGACACGCCCGCGCCCGAACGGAGCGCCGCCAGCGAGAGATTGGCGAGCTTCGCCGCGCCGCTGTATAAAACCGAGCCGCCGATCAGCGCGACGTAGCCGAAATCGCCCTTGTTGCAGTTGTTCGCGCGTTTGGGGAACAGCGGGGCAAGGTCGGAAGCTTCAGGAAGCTCCGCCGGAGGGGCGAGCGGTTCGATGCCGATCTCGCAGTTGACCTTCTCACCGATCACGTCCTTCGCGTCGTTTAAGAACAGTCCGTATTTGAACGAGCCGATCGAGACGGTCAGGTCTGACCTGACGCAGAAGCCGAGTCCGCTGTCGCCGCCCAGACCCGAATTGATGTCCGCCGATACGACGAACGCGCGCTTTCCCGCTTCGTTGATCTTTTCGACCGCCGTGCGGAAGGGCTCGCGCAGCTCGCCGGAAAAGCCCGTGCCGAGCAGACAGTCGAGGATCGTTTCATACCCTGCAAGATCGAGTTTGTCCGCGCCGCGCCGGATATCCGCGCCGGGCGCTTCCAGCCGGGAGAAGAAATACGCGCCGTCCTCCGAAAAACGGTCGGACAGCAGAAAGACCGTGCAGGGAATGCCGGCTTCCATTAAGAGAGCGGCAGCGACGAAGCCGTCTCCCGCGTTGTTGCCCGCGCCGCAGACGATGGCGACCGGCGGCTTCCAGCCGTGCGGCGTGCGGGAAACCTCGTCGAAAATGCCCCTTCCCGCGCGTTCCATCAGTGTGCGGGAAGGCGTGAAATGTGCGATGGTATAGGCGTCGCTCCTTCTCATGTTGTCGACCGATACGACTTTTTTCATCATGACCGTCCTTTCCGGGAATGGGATCTGATTCCTATTATACACCTTTTGCACCGGATTGACAAGGAAAAATTGCAAAAAAGCGGGACAAAACCGTTCGGATGTGCTATAATAGGAGAAAACGCTTCGGAAAGGAAACCGGTATGACCAGAGAATTCTTTATCGGAAAAACGGTCGTCCCGCTGAAAGCGGCGACCGAACACAGCCACGGCGAGGACGAGATCATCCTGAACCTGTGCGGCACCGGACACAACATCGTGAACGGTCAGGAGATCCCGTTCTATCCGGGCAGCATCCTGTTCGTTCCCGCCGGATGCGTACACTTCAAGACGGCGGACGAGCGGTTCCAGGACATCTTCATCCGCGCGCAGGACCTTGCGGTCGGCACGGAACCCGTCTCCATGGAGGACGACGAGATGCACAGCATACGCGGTCTGATGGAGATCCTGCATTACCGGTATTATCTGAACGACCGCGTGCTGACGGCGGCGTCCCGGTCGATCCTGTCCGCCGTGATCGGACTCATCCGCGAACGCGCCCCGCTCGGAGCGAAGGACCGTACTGCGGCGTATCTCCAGTGCGAGATCATCCGCCGCTTCACCGACCCGGATTTTTCACTGGAGGAGCTGATGCGCGGACTGCCGTACTGCGTGGACTACACCCGCCGCATTTTCCGCGAAGCTTACGGCGTGAATCCGAAGGAATACGTGACGAAGCTGCGTCTGGAACGCGCCGCCGAGCTGTTGAAGGAAGGGAATATCAGCGTATCCGACGCCGCGCTCGCCAGCGGATATTACGACGCCTCGTATTTCTCCCGCGTCTTCCGTTCGGCGAACGGCATGACGCCGGAGGAATACCGCAGAAGAAACGTCTGACGGATTTCCTGCCGCGGTCTGAGGAAACGCTGAATAAGGTTGCTTTCGGTGAAATCCGGATTTGATCAGCGTATCCCTGAAAAACTCCTTGACAAATATAGAGCATTGTGGTACAATGAATGTACTACAAAAATAGAGGAGGACTGCGCATGGAAGACATGAACCGGGAAGAGTTCGGGCGGATGTTAAAGGAGACGTTCCGCACAGTCTTTTTCGCCGTTCTGATCTTTGCGGGAATGGTGATCTGGATCTTTCAGTCGGAGGCGTACAAGTGGCAGAGACAGCGGGAACGCGCCGAGAAGGAAGAACGCGCGAAGGCGGAGAGGATCCTGAATACCGTCGAGATCTCCGCATGGGTCAACGGCTGGGACAAGTTCGGCGTGACGGAGGAGCGCAGTCTGAAAAAGCTCACGGCAGGGGTCGAATACTATGTCGGCGCGCTCCGGGAGTTCGACCGGAACGACGAATTGAACTTCAACCGCGTGATCTGGCAGACGGGCGACGACATCCGCTTCCACGACCCGATCCTCATGCTGAAATATGCGAATACGATCTATGCGAAAAGCTCGCTGGACGGAACAGGCGGCTGGATCGTCAGCGGTCCGAACGCGAAGGGATCGAAGACCGGGACCTATCTGAATTATCCCGAACCGGAAACGGTCGGGGAAAACAGCGAATGCTGGGGAGAGGGAACGCTCCTTGTGAAGCTGCCGGTCAACGGCGCGGACGGTCTGGAGGTCAATGTCACCGACCCGACGGTCAGCGAAGCCATGCGGGAGTACAACTATTTCGTCGATCAGCGGCTGGACGACATTTACCGCGGTGTGCGGGAGCCGTATGCGAGCCGCACCCGCCGCGTCTGGGTCTCGCATCTCATCGTGAAGGCATATCCCGGCGACCCGAGGAAAAAGGGCGCGGTCACGGTCTACCCCGAAGCGGTCCTGACCCTGCGTGTGCGTTCCTACGGACAGTGGGATCTGACCCGCGAAGAATATTACGATCTCTGCGTGACGGCGGACAATCTGTCCGAACGTTATGACCCGAAGCTCGACTTTGCGCCGCACGTCACCATTGAGCTGTTAAAATGAACTGCCGTTCATGAAGGAAGCGCTCCGGCGCTTCCTTTTTCGGACGGCGGGACTGCCAAAAATCACAAAATACTTGACAATCCCCGTCTTCCGGTGTTAAAATAAAGGTATAGGCAATACCGCACAGTTCTGATGGTGCGATTGCGCCGTCAGATTTCCCGTCAGACGAAACAAACCCCGGATGGCATAGTAACTCCTATGCCGACGAAATTTGTCCAGTATGGCGGGAAAGATGCAAGCAAGCGTGCCATC
>JAZRXB010000249.1:0-6634 GCA_045600005.1 Eubacteriales bacterium
CGAGCGCATCCTCGCGCACGACCTGTTCCTCGTCAACCGTCAGGAGCCGACGATCTGGGGACTTGAAAACGAATTCATCTCGTCGCCGCGCCTTGACGACCTGCAATGCGTCTATGCCGGGCTGACGGCTCTGCTCGAAGCGAAAACTCCGACCGCTGTGCCGGTGCTTTTCGCGGCGGACAACGAGGAGGTCGGCAGCCATACCCGTCAGGGTGCCGCCTCGACCTTCCTCTCCGACACGCTCGAACGCATCGCGTCGGCGCTCGGAATGTCCTGTCGTCCGGCGATCGCGTCGTCGATGATGCTGTCCGCAGACAACGCGCACGCGGTCCATCCGAATCACCCGGAATTCGCCGACCCGACGCACCGCCCGAAGCTCAACGGCGGCGTCGTCGTCAAGTACAGCGCCAGCCAGACCTACACGACCGACGCGGTATCGGCGGCGGTCTTCGGAAAGCTCTGCGCGGAAGCGGAGGTCCCGGTTCAGGTGTTCCACAACCGCTCCGACCTGCGCGGCGGCTCGACGCTCGGCAACATCTCCGTCACACAGGTCCCGCTCTGCTCGGTCGACATCGGGCTTGCCGAGCTTGCGATGCACTCGTCCTACGAGACCGCCGGCGCGCACGACACCTCGTATCTGATCGCCGCGATGAAGCGTTTCTTCGAGACCTCGCTGACCGCCAGCAGAAACCGGATCGAGATCCGTTAAGCCTTCTGTGAAAACGCGGTGAAAATGAACTTTTCCACTTGACAAAATCCGTAAAATATAGTATAATGAAAGAGTAATATTGTATGAAAACGGGTCCCGGGGAGGTTTTCCCGGTTTTCCGCTGTCTTAATCTGCTAAGGAGCCTGCCATGAAGCCTATCAAGCGTGAAATGCCCCGCGAGATCAAGGATCTGCGCGATATGGTCATGTCTTCCGCCGCGATTTTCGGGAATAAGGATATCTACATCTGGAAGGATAAGGAAACCAAGGAAGAAAAGCACTATTCCTTCGTTCAGCTCCGCGACGACGTGGAACAGTTCGGCACGGCGATCAAATACATCGATCTGCTCGGCAAGCACATCGCCGTCATCGGCGAAACGAGCGCGAAGTACACGGTCGCCTACCTCGGCACGGTCAACACGAACAGCGTCATCGTTCCGCTCGACCGCGAGCTTTCGACCGACGCCATCGCCGATTTCCTCGCGTTCGCCGACTGTGAAGGCGTCGTGTATTCGTCGAGCTTCAAGGGCGAGATCACGAAAAACGCCGCGAAGCTGCCCAAGGTCCGCTGGTACATCCCGATGGACGGCGACGACGAGGTGGACGCTTCCCTGCCGCATTCCCCCGCCGTCATGAAATGGGACGACCTGATGGCGCTCGGTCTGGACGCGCTCAACAACAAGCGCGACCACACCTACTATTCGCGCAATCTCGACAAGGAAAAAATGTGCGCCATCATCTTCACGTCCGGCACGACCGGTACGTCGAAGGGCGCGATGCTCTGCCTGAAAAACCTCGAAGCCGCCACGTGGGCATCCTGCCGCAGCACGGCCTATGACAGGAACACCCCTCTCGTCTCGGCCCTGCCGCAGCACCACACCTATGAAATGACCTGCTCGCACCTCGCCGTCATCAACCTCGGCTGCACCGAGTACTTAAACGACAGCTTAAAGTATTTCTCCCGTTCGCTCAAGGAGTTCAAGCCGACGGCGCTCGTCCTCGTTCCGCTGTTCATCGAGACCATGCACAAAAAGATCTGGGACGGCATAAAGAAACAGGGACTTGAGAAAAAGGTCCGCCGCGCCATGAAGACCTCCGACGGTCTTCTGAAAATGGGCGTCGATCTGCGCCGGAAGTTCTTCGCGGAGATCCACGAAAACTTCGGCGGCAGCCTCCGCTCGATCATCAGCGGCGGCGCGCCGATCAGCCCCGCCATCCTGCGCGACTTCGAGTCGTGGGGCATCACGATCTTCGAGGGCTACGGCATCACCGAGTGCGCCCCGCTGGTCGCGTGCAACCCGAACGGCGCGGCGCGCTTCGGTTCGGTCGGTCAGCCGGTCTTCCGCTGCAGCGTCCGGCTTGAAAAGGAGCCGATCGACGAGAGCGGCGAGATCTGCGTCAAGGGCGACAACGTGTTCCTCGGCTACTACAACAACGAGCTGGCGTCCCGCCGCGCCTTCACGCGCGACTACTGGTTCCGCACCGGCGACCTCGGACGCATCGACTCGGACGGCTACATCTGGCTGACCGGCAGAAAGAAGAACGTCATCATTCTGTCGAACGGCAAAAACGTCTATCCGGAGGAGCTGGAGGAACACCTCTCCGTCATCGACGAGATCAGGGAATGCATCGTCGTCGGCCGCCGTCCCGTCTCTGAGGAGACCGCGCCGAAGAACGGCGATGAGCCCGAATCCGCTTCCGATCTTGTCATCACCGCGATGATCTGCCCCGATTACGACAAGCTGAAGGGCAAGTCCGACGAGGAGATCGAAGCCTACTTCAAGGAGCGCGTCAACGACGTCAACCGCACGCTCCCGTCCTTCAAGCACATGACCGCCGTTGAGATCCGTCACGAGGAATTTGAAAAAACGACGAGCATGAAGATCAAGCGTTTCCTGTATCAGTAAAAAACCGACTGTCAGACCGGCGGCGGAGCGCTGTCGGCAGCAGTATAAGGCAGCCTCTGAAAATTCATGAGGAAGAAAAACAAAACCCGAAACGATGGGTATCGCGTTATGTTTTTCCACGGATTTTTATGGATTTTCAGAAGTAACCATAAGAAAGGAAATGATTCCCATGTACGAACAGCTTAAAACGATCCTTGTGGAGGATCTGTCTGTCGACCCCAAGCTCGTCACGATGGAAGCGGAGCTTGCCAAGGACCTCGGCATCAATTCCATCGAGCTTGCCGACCTCATCCTCGCCTGCGAGGAAAAATTCGGCGTCGAGATCAAGGACGAGGAACTGCCGAAATTCATTACGGTCGGCGATATCGTCAAGTATCTCCAATCGCCCGAATGAAGAGCATCCCGTCAGCCGTTCAAAAAGCGGCTGACGGGGATCTCCTGCCCACACATCGAACCAAAGGAACTGTAATCCCTGAATGAATGATACACTTAAACTGATCCTCAGCATTGTCATTACGCTGGTCGCCGCGCTCGGAATCGCTGCGATCGTTTTTGTGATCGTTCTGAGAAAGCATCAGGACGCCAAACGCAAAAAGATCCAGAACTACGGCAGGCGGAGCGAGGAACGCATCGACGCGCTCCTCAAAAAAGCGTTCGGCGAAAACGCCGTTCTGTCCGGCGTCTATCTGCCCTACCCGAACGCCGAAAAGGAAAAACACGCCGAGATCGACCATATCGTCGCCATCAAAAGCGGCGTGTTCGTCATCGAAGTCAAAAGCCACAACGGTCAGATCCGCTGCCCGGACGAGCATGACTGGTGGCAGACCTATAATGAGAAAAAAATACGCTTCTACAATCCGATCCGTCAGAACGGCACACACGTCCGGATCGTGCAGAGCATCTTAAAAAGCGAAGGGCAGTACAACGTGCCGGTCGTCAACGTCGTCGTTTTCACGTCGAACCGCGTCACGTTCACACAGAGCTGGGACAACGTCGTCCGCACGGACGAGCTTGTGAACTATATCCGCAAAAACGGCAGAAAAGACGCCGTTTCGCCTTCTCAGCTCGGGCGCATCCGTTCGATCATCCGCTCCCACGCCGTCAGCGGCGAAAAGGTCGAAGAAAAGCATCGCCGTCAGATGCAGAAATACCGTCATTGATCCCGCCGCCCGTCCGATCGGGCGGCTTTTTTCTTCCGGCTTTTTTCTTCCGGCGTTTTCTTACGCAAAGTTTTCCGTTAATATTTCACATTCCGTTCATCAATTATTCAAGATAACCGATAGAAACCACCCGGCAGAATCCGTTATAATGATAGTAACATAAACTGAAAGGATCCTATCGAAACTTCCATGTCTGTCTCACCCCGTTATACCTTTCTCGCGCTGGTCGCCGAAACCATGTGCGATTCCCGCCTTGCGATGGAGGAGACCTTCATCCAGCACGGCAATACCTCCTGCCTCCTGCACAGCATCGCCGTCGCCTATTTCTGCTACCGGATCGCGAAAAAAATGGGGATCCTCCGTTTTCAGACGAATGAGCTGGTGCGCGGCGCGCTGCTTCACGACTATTTCCTGTACGACTGGCACGATTATCGGCCGCCGGAGGGTCTGCACGGCTTCACGCATCCCGGCGCGGCGCTGAAAAATGCCCGCGTTGACTTTGAGCTGACCACGCGCGAACAGGACATCATCTCAAAGCATATGTTCCCGCTGACGCCCCGTCCGCCGCGCTATCGGGAGAGCTATCTCGTCTCGATGGTCGACAAAGCCTGCTCGCTTTACGAGGTGTTCAGCCGCAGCCCCTACCGCATCGACGAGATCCAGAGCGCCAGCCGTCTCATTCTGGAGGACCGCTCACCGAAAGAACCCGTTTGATTTTTCGTGACCGGATGGTCGGCTCTGTCCGAACCTCCGGTCTTTGCCTTTTCCGGTCGGACCGACCGGCATCAGAAAGGAGCCGCCCATGTTAGCCATTCCGGTGATGAACGATTCGCTCACCGACTCCACCCGCGAAAACTACCTTGCCGAGCTGAAAAAAGCCGGCTGCGACCGCGTTTTCATCGTCTTTTACAACCCGTTTGACGACGAGGAGCTGCGCGAAGGATTAAAGAAGCTCAACACGAACCTGCGCTTTTTCGAGAAAAACGGCATCGAGCCCTGCGTCTGGACGAACGGTCTCGGTCACGGCGGCTCGCTGTCCCCTCACCTCAGAAAGGCCTACGAGCCCTTCGAGCGGATCGTCGGACTGTTCTCCGAGCGCGGCGCGGAGGATTCGGTCTGCCCGCTCGGAGCGTTCACGCCCGCGTTCGCGTCCTTCTGCGAAGCGATCGCGTCGGTCCACCCGAAAATTCTGATGATCGACGACGACCTGCGCCTGTCGATGCACGGCGCGGCTGACATCGGCTGCGCGTGCGGACTGCACTTAAAGGAGATCTCCGCCCGCACCGGTCGGACCGTCACCCGCGAGGATCTGCGCGAAGCCTTCCGCGGCGAGCGGAACAGGCTGCGCGAGACGTGGCTTGCCGTTCAGGGCGACTCGATGCGCGCGTTCGCCAAAGCCGTCCGCGAAGCCGTCGACCGTGCCGACTCGAACGTCCGCGTCGGAGCCTGCGCCTGCCTGACGACCTACGACCTCGACGGCTTCGACTCGTTCGAGCTGGCGCGCATCTTCGCCGGAGGGACGAAGCCCTTCGTCCGCTTCATCGGCGCGCCGTACTGGAACACGAGCGCCGGTCACGGTGTGCAGTGTCTTGGTACGATCATCGACATGGAGCGTATGCAGCAGAAATGGGCGTCCGAAGCGCCTGACGTCGAAATTTTCTCGGAAGGCGACGTCTACCCGCGCCCGCGTTTCGTCGTACCCGCCGCGTATCTCGAAGGCTTCGATCAGGCGCTGCTCGCAGCCGGAATGCCCGGCATCCTCAAATATATGCTCGACTACTCCCACCCGCTCGGCTACGAGCCGGGCTACCTCGACCGCCACAACCTGAACGCGCCGGTCCGTGAGGACATCCGCCGCCGCTTCACCGGACGCGAGGAGGGCATCTGCCTCTACGAGCCGATGAAACGCATCGCCGCCGCCGACTGCTCGCGCATGGGAACGCCGCTCCAGTTCGACATCGTGCGCCCGTCGCTCAACCTCTGCGCACTCTGCGGTCTGCCGACGACCTTCGACACGTCGGGCGATTCCCCGATGCTGCTGTTCGGCGACAACGCGAGGATCTGTATCGAAAAGGATAAAGCTCTGCTCGCCCGTCCGCTGATCCTCGACGCGCGCGCGGCGGAGATCCTCACCGAAAACGGCATGGACGTCGGACTTCTCCGCTCCGAACACTATGAAGCGCCCGGCTTCGACGAGCTGTTCCCGGACGGGACCTTCTTCGCCGCTTCGCCGAATGGTCTGCGGAAGCTCACGCTCTCGCCCGCCGCTGAGCCGCTCAGCGTCTACGGTCACCGCGGTCAGACCGAACACGGCGCGCTCCCGTCGGCTTACCGCTATGAAAATGCGGACGGTCAGCGCTTCTTCGTCTATGCGTTCGACGCGGAACAGGTCGATTCGCGGCTGATCTTCAGCCCCTACGCCCGTGCAAAGCAGTTAAAGGAAGCCGCCGCGTGGCTCGAAGCATCCCTTCCCTCAGACCCGGAGCGCCGCCGCGCGGTTCCCGTTTCGCTTGCGAAATGCCCGCGTCTCTACACGTTCTGCCGCCGCGACGGGAAACGTCTGACGGTCGGCTTCTGGAGCTTCTATCCGGACGGCGTTCTGCCGTGCGAGATCGAAACGCCGTTTGAAATCGAGAGCGCGGAGAGCTTCGGCACAACGGTCAGGGTCGAAAACGGCAAAGCCTGTCTCGGTGAGATCGCGCCCTTCACCTACGCCCGCGTGACGCTCAACATCCGATGAACCCAGCCGGTCGCGGCTGTCAGTCCTTCCTGCGTCCGCGCCGCGCGTACCGTCCGATGAACCCAGCCGGTCGCGGCTGTCAGTCCTTCCTGCGTCCGCGCCGCGCGTACCGTCAGATG
>JAZRXB010000250.1:0-4106 GCA_045600005.1 Eubacteriales bacterium
TCGTTCCAGCTGTTGACCGTGATGAGCGGCGCTTTCAGATCCGGATGCGTGTCGACGTATTTTTTCGCGGCGAGCAGTCCCAGCTCGACGTTTTCGGGCGTGTTTTCCGACATGATATCGGTCGATTTCTTCGGGTAGCGCGGGCTGGGGTCCCAGCCGACCGAAACGTGCGGGTAGTACGGCACGGGCAGACGGCTGTCGTAGAACTTCCACGTCTCGTCCACCTGACGCAGGATCGCCGGATAGCGGTAGTCGGTCAGTCCGAGGTCGAAATACTGATAGTTCGCGCAGGAATCGAAGCCGAGCCTTGTCAGCGCGTCGCACCAGTCGGGCGATTCTTCATTGAATTTTCCGGCGACGCGGGCGGCGCTGTGGATCTCCGCCTGCAATTCCAGTCCGGGGAAGCCCGCCTTCACGGTCTCCTCACGGAAGAGATCGAGCGCGGCGCGCGTCTTTTCGATACCGCCCAGCCCGCGCACGAGATTCGGCAGGTCGTGGATCATGAAGACCGGCCGTCCGCCGATCGTATAGTAGTTCGGCTGGCTGAAATACCGCTCGATGACCCGGCGGACGATCGCGTCGAAGTCGTCGCGGCTGACCGCGCCGTCCCAGATCGGGATGTAACGGTCGGCGAAGCGGCGGTCCCAGATCGACAGGGCGGTGTGGTTCGCCCACATCAGGTAAAATTTCATCCGCCCGCGGTTCGGCGCGCCGAGGAAGCCGTTGTCAAGGCACTGTTCGAGGAACGGGCGGTGGTCGTACCAGTACCAGTCGTAAATGAAAACGTTCACGCCGTGATCGGCGGCGGCGTCGATCTGACGCTCCATCTCGTGCGGGTCGGCTTCGTTGACGTAGCCCCACAGCGGCTGCGCGCCGCATTTGAGGCGGACGGTCTCCCATTCGCCGTGACCCTCGGGCCAGAACATGAGCGTGCGCTCCTCGTCCCCGGTGTAGGACGGCCAGATATACGCGGCGATATCGTATTGCTTTTTCATAGATTCCTCCTTTGATTTCCGAGAACAGCCGATTGTAAACTGCATTTTACAATCGGCTGTTTCAGAGAACGATCGTGAAAACAGTATAGCACGATTTCCGCCCGCGCGCAAGGGCGGATCGTGAAAAAATCGGAAATATTCCGAGATCCCGCGCCGGAACGCCGCGAGGGACGAAAAACGATCTCCGTCAGCCGGGAACTTTCCGGCACGGAAAACGTCTGAATACGCGGAAAGCGGCGCCGGGAAGCCTTTACGTGAAATGAAATGCGCACGCGCCGCCCGCCCGTTTTGGTCTGCGTCTGCATTTCCCCGGAAATTTCGATGCTCTTAATGAAAAAAGACTTGATTTTTCCGAAAATGTATGCTATAATTTATCCGTATCGCCATGGAAAGAAAGGCGGCTGCCCGGCGCGTCAGGCAGTCGGTTGTAAAAAAGTGAAAAACAGATCGAAAAAAACGTTTGAGGAAGTTTTGATCATGATCGTTCCGATCGCCGCGGCGGACCTCATCACGACCAGTCCGCTTGACACGGAGGAGCCGGAGGAAACCACGAAAAAGGACTACGAGCTTCCCGAGATCCCGCTCGGCTGAGCGCTCGGCGCGTCTGACGGAACGTCGAAAACCGTGAAAAATAAACTTCGCCGACCGGGGCGCGGCGGAGCGGAAAAGCTGCCCCACAGGGAGAATTTGCCATGAAAAGATGGATTGCGGCGCTGACGGCGTTCGTGCTGACGATCGCCATGCTTGTCGTCCCGTCGGAGGCTTACAGCTCGGAGGAGCTGCGCACGGCGGACGCGCTTTACAGGCTCGGACTGTTCCTCGGCACGGGGACGACCTATGCGCTGGACGACGCGCCGACGCGCGGAGAGGGCATCGTTCTGCTCATCCGTATGCTTGGCGAGGAAAACGAAGCGAAGGTCGGCGGGATCGCTCACCCCTTCACCGACGCTTCGGGCTGGATCGAGCCTTACGCGGCGTATGCGTATGAAAACGGCATCACCAACGGCACGTCCGATACGACGTTCAGCCCGGACGACCCGCTGACCGACTGGATGTTCTTGACCTTCTGTCTGCGCGCGCTCGGCTACACCGACAGCGCGCCGAATCCCGACTTCTTCTATCTGGATTCGCGGCTTCTGGCGCTGAGACTGAAGCTCGTCGACACCTCCGAGTCGGATCCGTCCTTCACGCGCGGCGACGTCGTGAAGATCTTCTGGCGGGTCATGAACACCGTCAAGAAGGGCACGACGGTCACGCTCGCGCAGTTCCTCATCAACCGCGGCGTTTTCACGAAGGCTCAGTGGGACCGCGCGGTCGTCATTCAGAAGAACGGCAGATCGTCCTCCGACGGCACGGGCGAACGCTCGCCGAATCCGTCCGACCCCGCTCCGACCGGCACGACGACCGGTAACACGACCGGCACGACGACCGGCACGACGACGGGTACGACCGAAACGACGCCGGCTGAATGCACGCATCCGAACATCAGGGTCGTTGTGACGAAAGCCGCGACCTGCGCGGCGGTCGGAACCGAATATCACTCCTGCCCGGACTGCGGCAAGGCGTGGACCGAAGAGATCCCGAAGGTCCCGCACCGCTTCGTCACCGACCCGGCGGTCGCCGTCACCTGCGAGACCGACGGTCTGACCGAAGGACAGCACTGTCAGGTCTGCGGCGCGGTATCGAAGGCGCAGAAGGTCGTCAAGGCGATCGGACACATCTACCGCAAGGGCTTCTGCACCGTCTGCGGCGCTCCTCAGCCGGTCCTGCCCGACGTTGAGACCTGCGATCATATCGACACGCTCGTCCGCGTCCTCATAAAGCCGACCTGCACCGAGTCCGGCGAGACCGAATACACCTGCCGCGACTGCGGCCACGTCTGGACCGAAACCACCGACCCCGTGGCGCATCATTACGTCAGCTACGGCGGCGTCGCCGCGACCTGCACGAAGGCGGGACGCACCGCGGAGGAATACTGCGAGCTGTGCGGCGAAGTGCTGACCGAATCGCGCTCGATCCCGCCGCGCGGACACAATTTCGTCAACGGCGTCTGCACGCGCTGCGGCGAACACGACGGCGTGGTGGATGCCTGCCATCACACGAACGTGAAGGCGGTCGTCACGCACAAGGCGACCTGTACGCAGATGGGTACGATGACCTACACCTGCACCGACTGCGGCTACACGTGGACCGAAGCCCTCGCGCGCACGGCTCATCAGTACGCGACCTATCCGGGCGTTCCCGCGACCTGCACGGAAAGCGGTCTGACGGCGGGACGCGCCTGCTCGGTCTGCGGCTACGTCTCGCAGGAGCAGAAGATCATTCCGCCGCTCGGTCACAACTATGTGAACGGCGTCTGTACGCGCTGCGGCAAGACGAACACCTCCGGCGGAGGGACCGGCAAGGACTACGAAACGCCGGAGATCCCTCTGGTATAAGCTCTGTCATGAAAACGGCACGGGTATCCGCGCCGTTTTCGGCAGTTATAAACGCGCCGTTTTCGGCAGTTTTATTCAGGAAAGAAAACGACCGCCCGCCGGGCGGACCGCTGTGTTTTGGTGAAAAACGGCGGTGAAGGGAGCTGTCATGAAGAAGATCAAATGTCCCGCCTGCAAAACGCTCTGTCCGAAGGGCTGCACGGAATGCCCGAAGTGCAAAGCGGACCCGACGGAGCTTATCAGAAAGAAGAAAAAACGCCGCCGCATCGGATCTCTGATCGCGCTGATCGTTCTGCTCATCGCGGCGCTCGGCTTCCTGTTCTGGCGCGGGGAGTGGTTTTTCACGCCGTCGTGCGGCGTGGAGCCGGTCGGACCCGACGCGCTCGCGGGCGGTCCGCCGAGTGCGGACGAGCAGGCGCAAATGGCGAAATACATCGGAAAAGTGAAGAAAAAATACGAGCGCCGTCTGTCTGCCCATAAAAAAGAGGCGGCGGCGACGCTCGGCACGCTGATCGAAGGACTGAATCGCGGCGAGGATATCGCGGAGCTGCTCACGTCGCTCGGCGCGAAGGTCGTCACGAAGCCGCTCTCGGTGAGCGTTCCGGACGGTCCGGCGGAAAAGCTGTCGTATGGCGGCAGTCCGGTCCCGGCTGAGAAAACGGCGGGCGTGGTG
>JAZRXB010000251.1:0-8177 GCA_045600005.1 Eubacteriales bacterium
TGCCGTGGAATCAACGATCACGGGCGTATCGTCCCCCGTCTCCCGCCGGTACTGTCCGACCGCCGACACACCGACCGCGGTATGCGGGTCGATGAGATACCCGAAATCCGCAAAGGTCGTGCGGATGGTCTCCGCCGTTCCTTCCTCGTCACAGAAATAACCCGAAAAGTCCTCCGCGATGCTCTCCCGCACGTCTGCCGGGATCTCATATTTACCGGATGCGGAGAGTTCCTTCATGCAGGAGGCGGTCAGCTCCGTTCCCATCTTTGTATAAAGAAGCCGTTCCAGATTGCTGGAGATGAGAATGTCCATCGACGGGGACATCGTGGTATAGAACTTCCGGTTCCGGTCGTAGGTACCGGTCGTAAGGAAGTCGGTCAGAATGTTGTTGCGGTTGGACGCGCAGACCAGACGGTTGATCGGAAGTCCCATCCTCTTGGCGATGAAGGCGGCGAAGATGTTGCCGAAATTGCCGGTCGGGACGGTCACGTCGATCTGCTCCTCAGCGCAGATCTCGCCCGCGTTGATCAGGTCGCAGTACGCCGATACATAGTAAACGATCTGCGGCGCGAGACGTCCCCAGTTGATCGAATTGGCGCTCGACAGGAACACGCCGTTTTCGTCGAGCAGCTCCGCCATGGCGCTGTCGCCGAAGATCTTCTTGACGCCGGTCTGCGCGTCGTCAAAGTTGCCCTCAATAGCGCAGACGGCGACGTTTTCGCCGAGCTGGGTGGACATCTGCAATTTCTGCACGCGGCTCACGCCGTCGACCGGATAGAAGACCATGATCTTCACGCCGGGAACGTCGCGGTAGCCTTCCAGAGCCGCCTTGCCGGTGTCGCCGGAGGTCGCCACGAGAATGAAGGCCGTGCGCTTTTCCTCGGTTTTTTCGAGCGCGCGGGACAGAAGGCGCGGCATGATCTGGAGCGCCATGTCCTTGAACGCGGAAGTCGGACCGTGCCACAGCTCCAGCACGAACACATCGTCGTTCAGCTTGCGGATCGGAGCCGCGCCGCCGACGAAGCGGTCCTCTGCATACGCCTTTTCGCAGTCGCCGAGAAGCTCTTCATAGGTATAATCGGTCAGGAAACGGGACAGGATGTATGCCGCCCGTTCCGGGTAAGTCATTTCGCAGAGATTTATGATGTCAAGTCTGTCGAGCTGGGGAATCGTTTCGGGCATGAAGAGACCGCCGTCGTGAGCCAGTCCCTGCTTGATCGCGCCCGCGGCGGATACGCTGTCTTTCCCGCCTCTGGTACTGATATAGTTCATACGAACCTCCTCTCCGCCGTCAGAACGCCGGAGTTTTTTGATAGCGCCGTCCACGGTCGCCCGCGCGGCGCAGAAGCACAAGGTATATTATATCAGAAAAGATTCATTTAAGCCATAGAAAAATAAAATTTCGTGCGTTTGAATAAAAGATTTTTTCGATCAGCGAGTCATTGTAGTTAAGCTGTCCAAGCCGGTCGGCGATTTTAACAAGATCGGACGCCGTTTCGACGCCTTCGGGCAGTCTTGACACGCCGTCAAAGTCGCATCCGAAGCAGACCGTGTCCTCTCCGTCCAGCGACAGGTAGTGTTCGATATGCCGTATCACATCGTCGACGGTACAGTTCTCCGCCGACGTCAGGTGCATCGGCGCCATGCTGATCCCGACAAGTCCTCCGAGCGCCGCGATCCTTTTGAAATGATCGTCCGAAAGGTTGCGGGAATGCGCGCAGACCGCGCGGGAATTGGAGTGGGTCGCAATGCAGACCCGCCCGTTTTCCTCCGCCGCCGAGACGACCTGCTCGGTCATCTTCACCGAAGCATGGGACACGTCGGGGATCATGCCGAGCGAAAACATTTTCTTCACAACGTCGAAGCCGAACGGCGTCAGCCCTTCGTCCGTGTCGTGCGCGCCGCCGACGCAGCACACCTTGTCCCAGACGAGCGTCAGGAAGCGCACGCCGTTTTCATGCAGCGCGTCAAGCCGGGTAAGGTCTCCGTTCAGCAGCTTTCCGCCCTCAACGGCGAGAAAGACAGCGTTTTTTCCGCTCTTCTCTGCGGCGGAAAGCTCTGCCGCCGACGTGCAGAGCGCGACGGACGGCGCTTTTGCAAGCTCCGCGCCGAGCTTTTCCCGCGCGGCGAAGAAGCGTTCATACGCGGCGTCCTCCGACAGCCGCCAGTCCGACCACATCGCCAGCACCTGACAGAAGGGACGGTAGGCGGACAGCCGCTCAAAGGAAAGATCCAGATCGTTCGAGACGAGACTTTTGTTCTGTTTCAGCGTTTCATAAAGGGTGTCGCAGTGCAGGTCGAACAGGGAAAGTTCGCGCATGAGAGACCTCCTGAATTATTTATGCACGGCGTTTTTGAGATGCCGTATTTCAAGCGGAAGAAGCGTGCCGAAGTCGATCGGCGTGTCGGAATGGACCGCGGGCATATAGACCTCGATCACGTCGAGACGCGGCTGTTTTTCGGTCGGATTCCGGCGCAGGTATTCGGAGACGGCGCGCAGCATTTTCCGCTGCTTTTCGGCGTCCACGGCGTTTGACGGGCGGCCGTACAGCCGGTTCGTCCCGGTCTGCGCGCGGGTCTTGACCTCGACAAAGAGAATATACCGCGCATCCTCGGCGATCATGTCGATCTCATCGTGCGAAACGCGGAAATTCCGCCCTGTCACCGTATAGCCTTCGCGTTCCAGATAGGCCGCCGCCAGCTCCTCGCCGCGTTTTCCGAGCGTCTGTTTATAGCTCATGACCGGTGCAGATTTTTCAGGAAGCTCCGGCGGTAGATCGGCGGAAGCTCCCCGTTTTCGTCAAGCCATGCGTTCAGCGCCTTGTAATGCGCTGCGGTCGGATAGCCCTTGTGCTTCGCAAGCCCCAGTCCGGGATAGGCGGCGTCCAGCACGGCGAGCTGACGGTCCCGCGTCACCTTGGCTAAAATCGAAGCCGCCGCGATCGAGGGGGAAAGTCCGTCTCCGCCGACGATCGTCTTCGTCGGGATCGGAAAATCCCGCGCGATATTGCCGTCCACCAGCAGAAGCTCGGGCTGCGGCGACAGCTTTGCGGCTGCGCGGCGCATGGCGAGCTGCGCGGCGTTCAGAATATTCAGCGTGTCGATCTCTTCGGGCGACGCCTCGGCGACCGCCCACGAAACGGCGCACGACGTGATCTCATCGTAGAGCGCTTCGCGCCGCTTTTCGGTCAGTTTTTTGGAATCGTTGAGATACGGAAGCATAAGTCCCGCCGGCAGTATGCACGCGCCCGCGACGACCGGTCCGCAGAGCGGTCCGCGTCCCGCCTCGTCCGTTCCGGCGATCACGGTATAACCTTCCGCAAAGTACCCGTTTTCAATCGTCCAGTCCATCGTCAGCCGCTCCTTTCGGGAACGTTCCGTCCCCTTTCATGCTTTCAGGTATATTCCGATCAGTGTGCGAGATAAATAAAGGTCGGCGTCAGCGCCGCGATCACAATGACGATCATGATGATCACTCCGATGATCCTTCTTGCGGTAAAATAGGCGTCTGACGGTTCCCTCACGGCTCTCCAGCTCTCAAAGGTTTTCCACATCCACCTTGGCGCAATGGCATAGACCAGACCGATCGCAAAAACGATCACGTAGAAAATAACAACGGTGATTCTGAAAATATGTCCCAATGTCGTGAAATATTTCATTCCTTCGGTCATGCTGAATCCTCCTCAGGTTATGATCCCTTTCGGTCACGCGCGGCTGCGGACCAGCGGCTTTTCGAGCGTGATGCGTCCGATCTTTCCGGCGCGGAACTCGTCGAGCAGCATATTGGCAGTCCGTTCCAGACTCACTTCTCCGCCGGAGACAAGGAAGCCGCGCTTTCTTCCGATCACTTCCATCAGCTCGTAGTCGGCAAGCTCCTCATACTGCGAAAGTTCGCCGAGCCTGTAGCGCTCGGACAGCAGCTCCGGCGCCATGCCGCGCAGCCGTCCGACAAGGATCGAGCCGAGCGTTTCCACGTCAAGAATGTCGTCCTTGATCGCGCCGGTCAAAGCCAGATTCTCTCCGACCTCTTTTTCGTCGAACTTCGGCCACAGAACGCCGGGCATATCGAGAAGGTCGATGCCGATGGTCGTCGTGACCCACTGACGGTCGAGCGTCACGCCGGGACGGTTTTCGACCTTCGCCTTGTTTCCCGCCGCCAGCGTGTTGATGAGCGACGATTTTCCGACGTTCGGAATGCCGACGATCATCGCCTTGAGCCGCCGTCCCGCCATGCCGCGCGCCTCGTAGCGTTCGAGCTTTTCGCCGAGGATCTCGCGCACGGCGGGAGCGATGGCGTTGATGCTCTCTCCGCTGCGGCAGTCGTAGAAGATCGCGGTCCAGCCGTGTTCCCTGTAATAATCGCGCCAGAGCTTTCCGATCTCCGGGTCGGCAAGCGATGATTTGCTGAGAATGGTCAGGCGCGGCTTTCGTCCGATGAGACGGCTCAGCTCGGGATTCTTCGAGCTGTGCGGGATCCGCGCGTCCAGCACCTCGATCACGATATCCACAAGCGGCAGAGAATCGGTGATCAGCCGCCGCGTTTTCGCCATATGACCGGGGAACCACTGTATCGTTTCGGATGGCATTTGACATTCATCCTTTCCTTAATGTATATAGCCGATAGTTTAATGCTATAAGATAACGAACGTTATAATTAAATCCGTTTTCATTTCGGCTTTGCCGACATAAAAACACCTCTAAGGCGAGCCCTCGCGCCGATATGGGGATAGCTGACAAAATAAATTTTGTCAGCGGCGATAAGCGCGAGTAACGATTGTAAAACGAAGTTTTACAATCGATTTCGCCCCGACAGGGAAAGGCTGAGTCCCGCGGGACTCAGCCTCGTCAGGTTTAATCCACTTTGCCGATGCTGTTAAACGGGAACACACGGAACAGCACCCGTCCGAAGATGAACCGCGTATCCACGCAGCCGATGTCGCTCGACCGGCTGTCCAGCGAATGGTTGCGGTTGTCTCCCATCAGGAAGACGCAGCCTTCGGGGACCGTGAGCGGGAACTGAAGGTCGTAGCTGCGCATACTGACATTCGGGATGAAATTCACATACGGCTCGTACAGCACTTTTCCGTCGACCGTCACCTGCCACGTGTCAAAGTCGATATCGACCGTCTGTCCTTCGGTGGCGATGACGCGCTTGACGACCGCTTCACCGGCAGTCTGGATGCTGTCCGGCTGCTGGAAGACCACGATGTCGCCGTATTTCGGCGTGTAGAACAGATTGCTGACGATCAGCGCGTCCCTGTCCCACAGCGTCCTGTTCATCGACGAACCGACCACGTAGGAGGGACGGAGGAGGAACGTAAAGGCCAGCAGGACCGCCGCCATTGTCAAGACGAAAACCTCGACCCACTCGTAGCATTCTTTCGCGATCCGGACTGTGAGTTCGTCCGCATCCTCTTCGCCCGCGGTGTCCGCGGCGTCTGCGGTCAGCGCTTCTTCCCCGTCGGAGGGAACGACGGACGTTTCGTCCGACACTTCGGGGGAGGAGACGTTTTCCGGTCTGTTCTCCGGCTCGCCGTTTCGCTTTTCCATCGGATTTTCACTCATTTCAGCTTACACCCGTTCCTTTTTTACCATATAGGAGAGCAGATCGTAACCGTTCGGCAGATAGAAGTTCTTCGCCGCGCAGGTGTCCTCGGTAAAGCATTCCACGCCCTCATGCGCCTCGTCGGAGGAATAGATCATGAACGGCACGGGATCGCTCGAATGGGTGCGCATGACGATCGGCGTCGGATGGTCGGGCAGCACCATGATGCGGTAGTCCTCGCCGGACGCTTTCAGGTACTCATAGACCGGCGTGAGGATCAGCTCGTCGATCTTTTCGATGGACAGCACCTTGTTTTCGATCTCGGCGCGGTGTCCGCACTCATCGGGCGCTTCGACGTGGATGTATACGAAATCGTCGCCGTCCTTGAAAGACCGGATCGCCGCGTCCGCCTTGCCGGACCAGTTGGTGTGAACGTTTCCGGTCGCGCCTTCCACGTCGACCGATTTCATGCCGGCGCACAGACCGATGCCCTTGATGAGGTCGACCGCCGAAATGACCGTACCGTTCAGTCCCCACTTCTCCTTGAAGTTCGGCAGAGCGGGCTTCTTGCCGGGGCTCCACAGCCAGATGGTGTTCGCCGGACGCAGACCGCGCGCACGGCGGGCTTCGTTGACCGGATGATGGTCCAGCACGTCGTAGCTTGCCTTCATCAGCTCATAGAAGGGCTTTCCGGCTTCGCCCTGCGGGAGATAGTCCCTGATCTTTCTGCCGAGAATGTCGTGCGGACGCATGAAATTGTACTCGGACGGAGTGTTGGTCCAGATCAGGCAGTGACGGTAGCTGACGCCCGTGTGGAAGTGACGCGACGCATTGCCGAAATGCTCCTCCATCGCCCTGATCAGCTCGTCCGCTTCGGCGGTGGTGATCTCGTCGGCGCTGTGGTCGATCATCGTCTTGTCGTCGTAGTTTTCTTCTTCCTCGCTGACCGTGCAGACGTTGCAGCGATAGGCGGTGTCGTCGGGATTCATCGTCAGTCCCATCGAAACGGCTTCGAGCGGAGAACGTCCCTTGGAGTAGATCTTCGGGTCGTAGGACAGCACCGCGATGTTGGCGGTGTCGCTTTCAGGGACCATGCCGTCCGGCACGTTCAGAACGGTCCCGCAGAGGGATTTCTTTGCCAGCTCGTCCATCATCGGCTTTTTCGCGGCTTCCATCGGGGTGCGTCCGCCAAGCTCGGACACCTTATAATCAGCCATGCCGTCGCACAGCACTACCAGATATTTCATAACAGGTCTTCCTTTCGTACCGGTTTTACCGGCTCTTATGTCGTTCGCTCCCCGGTCCGGGAAGCGTTAAGATACGTTATCTTTTATTATAGCACATTCGGAGCCGCTTCACAAGACCAAATATGTAAAAAATCCGCGCGAAGTGTTAATTTTTCTTGCCGGACTCCTGCTTTTTCCGCCGCTGTCTTTCCCGGAGCGCGCCGAAAAACGCATGAAGCCGTTCTCTCGCTTCGTTTTCCAGCACGCCGAACTCGATCCCGGGATGGTGATTGAGCGGATAACGGTTCAGATTCATCACGCTGCCGAACGCGCCCGCCTTCTCGTCCTTTGCCGCGGCGACGACGCGCTTCAATCTCGCGTTGACGATCGCGCCCGCGCACATCGGGCAGGGTTCGAGCGTCACGTAAAGCTCGCACTGATGGAGCCGCCAGCCGCCGAGCTTTGCACAGGCCCGGTCGATCGCCAGCACCTCGGCGTGTGCGAGCGCGTTTTTATCCGATTCCCGGCGGTTGTACGCTTCGGCGATGATCTCGCCGTCCTTCACGATCACCGCGCCGACCGGGACCTCGCCCAGAGCCGCCGCTTTGTCGGCGAGCGCCAGCGCGCGGCGCATGAACGCTTCGTCCTGTTCCCTTCCCATTGTTTCTGCCCTTTCCGTTTAGAGACTTCGTGAGATCCGGAGAAAAAGGAAACGGAATCCTTCGGTTCCGGTTCTGTTTTTCTTCCGTCAGTAATATTCCTGCAAAAGCGGGAGCGCACGCGCTCTCTGCGTGTGCGCTCCCGTACCGCCGCCGGATCAGTTTTCGCTTCCGGCGTTCTGTTTTGAGCTGATGAGGAAAGCATTTGGCAGTCTGCGTCCGAAGGCGGGGTTCGCCGAGCTGTTGCGGTTGATCACCTCATCCTTGTAGGCAAGGACGCTGCTCGAACCGCCGTCGCAGCACGCCGCGTTCTCCACGCCGTACCTGAGCAGCACCTCGGTGAGGTCTCCCATCGTGCAGCCGATGCTCCAGCCGGTCTGCCGTCCGTCGATGACGAGGAAGACGATCACGCCGTCCTCGCGCTGACCGATCGCCGTGCGCGGATGGATGCCGTATCCGCCCGAACCGACCACGTTCGCCACACCGTCGGCGATCAGCACCGGACCGAACTGGATCCCGGCGCGGATGTCGTATTTTTCCCAGTTTCTCACGTCGCCGACCACGAGACGGTTGTCGGTCGTCAGCAGGATCGAGCCGTAGTAATCGACGTAATCGCCCCAGAATTCGCCGTCCGAGAAGGACATTCCGATGATATCGCCGCCGTGTCCCTCGTCGTTCGGGTCGTAGAAGCCGCTGGCGTTGATGCCCGCCACGGCGTCATGGCTTTTCATCATCGTGCGGATGCGG
>JAZRXB010000252.1:0-19717 GCA_045600005.1 Eubacteriales bacterium
TCCTGCTGGCGTTCGTTCTGATGCTCGGCGCACTGGCGGCGCGCCGGTTCGGCGCTGCTGCGGCGAAGATCGCGCTGCCGGTTTTCGCCGCGGCGCTCTGGGCGCTGATGGGGATCGACATCTCCGCTTATAAAAAAGTAAAAAATCCCGCCGGACTCATCCGCATCATCAGCGTCGGCGTGGTCGCGCTGCTCACGACCTTCGCGGCGGCGCTGGCGTTTGCCGGACGCTTCGCGGTCTGAACGGGATTTGGGAAGGAACAGAGTTATGCTTCAAAGAAATTTCGGAACGGACAAGCCGGTCGAAAGCCTGCCCGTCCGTCTGTTCGGCGTCGTGCGCGAATCCATCGTGGACGGTCCGCAGCTGCGGTATGTGGTGTTCGTGCAGGGCTGTCCGCACCGCTGCTATGGCTGTCACAATCCCGGCTCCCACGCCTATGACGGCGGAAAGGTCACGACGACCGACCGCATCTGGGAGGATATCCGGAAAAACCCGCTCATCAAGGGGATCACGTTCAGCGGAGGCGAACCCTTCCTGTGGGGTCACGAGCTTTCCGTTCTGGCGAGAAAAGCCGCCGAAAACGGCATGACCGTCATGACCTACTCGGGCTTCACGTGGGAGCATCTTCTGAAAAAAGCGGAGACCGAGCCTTCGGTGAAGGAGCTTCTCTCCGTGACGAACTATCTCGTGGACGGACGCTACCGCGACGATCTGCGCGATCTGAACCTGCATTTCAGAGGAAGCTCCAACCAGCGCATCCTCGATATCACCTGTTATCCGAATTCGACCGACGCTTCGGTCATCGAGCTGTAAAATCTATCATCACATACATAAAGGAGTATCACCCATGTCTGACGCATATTTATCCCGCGGCGTATCCGCTACCAAGGACGAGGTCCACAGCGCCATTTCCAAGCAGGAAAAGGGAGAATTCCCCGGCGCGTTCTGCAAGATCATTCCCGATCCCTGCGGCGACCCCGCATACTGCGCCGCGATGCACGCGGACGGCGCGGGCACGAAATCGTCGCTCGCCTACATCAAATACCGCGAGACCGGCGATCTGTCGGCGTTCTACAACATCGCGCAGGACTCGGTCGTCATGAATATCGACGATCTGCTCTGCGTCGGCGCGGCGGGCGGCTTCATCCTCTCCAACACCATCGGACGCAACGCGCACCGCGTTGACGGAAAAGCCATCCGCGCGGTCATCGACGGCTATACGGATTTCTGCGCCATGCTCGGGACCTACGGCGTCGACGTTACGATGTCGGGCGGCGAGACGGCGGACGTGGGCGACCTCGTTCAGACGCTGATCGCGGACTCGACCGTCTTCGTGCGCATGAAGCGTTCGGACGTGATCGACTGCGACAACATCAAGCCCGGCGACGTGATCGTGGGTCTTTCTTCCTTCGGAAAAGCGGACTACGAAAAGGCTTATAACGCCGGCATGGGCTCGAACGGTCTGACCGCGGCGCGTCATCTGATGCTCTCGCACGACTACGCGGCGAAGTATCCGGAGACCTTCTCGAACACCATCTCCGACGACAAGGTCTACTGCGGAAAATTCGGCGTGAACGATCTGCTTCCGGGCACGGACGTCCCGGTCGTCGACGCGATCCTCTCCCCGACCCGCACCTACGCGCCGGTCATCAGGGCGATCCTCGACGAAAAGAGAAACGCCGTTCACGGCATGATCCACTGCACCGGCGGCGGACAGGCGAAGTGCAAGAACTTCGGCAGAGGACTTCACTATATCAAGGACGACCTGTTCGACGTGCCGCCGCTCTTTGCCGCCATCCGTGAAAACGGCGACATCGGCGACCGCGAAATGTATCAGGTCTTCAACATGGGACACCGCATGGAGATCTACTGCGCACCCGAGGACGCGGCGTTCATGATCGAAAAGGCAGAGAGCTTCGGCGTCGACGCGAAGATCGTCGGACGCACCGAGGCGAGCGCGGACGGGAACAACCATGTGACCGTAAAGGCGCTGGGACAGGTCTTTGAGTATTGAGAAAATGCGTACCCTCAGGGCAGCCGATGATATGGGTTCGGACCGGCGGACGCCGCGTCTGATTTCCGGCTTCTGCGGTTTCCCGGAGATAACCTTTATTGATATCCGGACGGATGGAAAGGAAACGTGATCAGATGAAAAAGCAGCGCATTCTCGTCGTCAGCAGCTCCAACATGGATTTCGTGATGAAGGTCGGAAAAATGCCGGAGGCGGGACAGACCGTCACCGAAACGCGCGGATATTCCTATGTGCCGGGCGGAAAGGGCGCGAACGCCGCGATGACCTTCGCAAAGCTCGGCGCGGACTGCATCTTCTGCGCGAAGCTCGGCAACGATCAGCACGCGCAGCGCCTGAAAAAGCTCTATGACGACTGCGGCATCGACACCCGCTTCGTGACGAACGACCGAAACAGTCCCACCGGACTTGCCGCCATCGTCGTCGAGGACAACGGCGCGAACCGCATCGTCTGCTACCCCGGCTCGAATTCTTCGCTCGGACCGGACGACGTGGAGGACGCCTTCACGACGCTGCCCGACGCAGTGTTCGTCCAGCTCGAGGTGCCGGAGGAAGCCGTCGTCGCGGCGGCTGAACAGGCAAAACGCCTCGGCGTTCCGCTGTTCGTCGACGCGGGTCCCGCAAGACGCGGCTATCCGATCGACCGGCTCGCTCCGATCGAGATCCTGTCGCCCAACGAGACCGAGACCTTTGCGCTGACCGGCGTCATGCCGAACAACAGCGACAACTGTCTTCTCGCGGCAAGCGAGCTGATGCGGATGACGCAGGCGAAATACGTCGTCATCAAGCTCGGCGGACGCGGCGCATACATCCACGACGGACGTTCCTCGCAGCTCCTGTCCGCCTATGAGTGCGAGGTGGTGGATACGACGGCGGCAGGCGACGCCTTCACGGCGGCTCTGACGCTCGAATATCTGAATACGCACGATATCTGTCATTCGGTGAAATACGCGAACGCGGTCGGCGCGCTGGTCGTCGGCAGGGCGGGCGCGTCGACGTCGATCCCGGATGCGGCGGAGGTCGAACGCTTCATCCGTATGCGGGGGATCAGACTCTGATGGCGGAAAGGATCCTCGGCGTGGACTTCGGAGACACGCGCACCGGACTTGCGGTGAGCGACGCCCTCGGAATGCTGGCGAACGGCATCGGTTACGTGACCTCCGCCTATATGCCCAAAACGGTCGAGCTGGTCGCGGCGAAGGCGAAGGAGTTCGGCGTGACAAAGCTCGTGGTCGGACTTCCGATCAACATGAACGGAACGGTCGGACCGCGCGCCGAACACGCGAAGGAATTCGCGGCTCTGCTCGGCGAAGCGGCCGGACTGCCGGTCGAGCTGTTCGACGAGCGGTGCAGCACGATGGCGGCGCATCAGATCCTCAATCTGACCGACACGCGCGGCAAAAAGCGCAGGGCGGCGGTCGACACGCTGTCGGCGCAGATCATTTTGCAGAATTATCTGGACGCGCACCGGTAAGACACGGAAAAACGCGCCGTCCCGGTTTCACCGGGACGGCGCGGGATATTCGTATGACAGGGTGCGCACACAGGGGTCACGTTTCCTGTCCGGGCGCTTCGGCGGTCTCTTCGGTCTCGCTGTTCCAGTCGAGGTAGTCCGTCGGTTCGACGACGTGCGAAGCGTAATACTGCGCGAGCGTATTGTACGCGGACGTGAGCATATGGATCCCGTCGAACGCAAGCGTCGGGTCGAGCGTCCCGTCGTCCAGCACGAACAGCGGATTGGGGTCGAGAAGGAAGAATTTCATTTCTTCGGCAAGCTCGGTCAGCTTTTCGTTGAACGCGGCGACCTTCGCGTTGGTCACGCCGAACCTGGAGGTCTCCTCCGCCTCATGCGTGACGGGCGTGATGAGCTGCATATAGATCGGCACGTCGGTGACGGTGCGGAGCTGTTCGATCATTTTGCGGACGTTGCGCTGGTAAGCACCGGGGTCGCCGCCCAGCTCGTTGACGCCGATGGAGATATAGACCGAGTGGAAGTTCCCCTTTTCGAGCTTCAGCGCGTCAAGGATCGTACAGGTCGCGCCGGAAGCGGTGCGGATAAAGGACTTGCTGAGCGCCTGACTGACGTTCAGTCCGGTCGCGGTGTAGTCGTAGGGATTCAGCTTGGTGTAAAGGGTCAGCCCCATCATGCGCGAGTCGCCGATGAAGACCGCGTCGTCGAAATAGTCGAGCGTGTGCGGGAAGCCCTCGGGGACCGGCGAAGCGTAGTCATAGTACGGACGCTTTTTCGGCTTCGGTTCGATGACCGGGATATCCGCCTCGTCCAGCGTTTCCTCGCCGGTGCAGGCGGCCGACGCCGGTGAGGGAACCGGCTTTGTCGTGACGGTATATTCATATTTAATGCTGACGGGAAGAAACGAGAGAAAAAGAAGACACGCAGCCGTGGCTGCCGCGAGCAGAAAAAGCTCGAGCAGGATGACGGAAACAGGCGTCGTGCGTTTCTTCCGGCGGTCGGCGGAAGCATACTGACTCAATTCGGTATTCAACATCCTTTCAGAAAAAGCGGGACAGTCCAAAACGGAGGACCGGAACGGCGGAATACGGCTCCGGTCCGGTCGGTCATTTTCATTATAACACATTCCGTCCGAAACTTCAAGGACTTTTCAAACAAAAAATGACAAAAATTCAATATCAGAAGGAGCTTGAACAGACGCTTGAACAGATCGACCCGGAAAAACCGGCGCGTCTTCTGCTCCACGCCTGCTGCGCTCCCTGTTCGAGCTATGTTCTCGAATATCTCACTCACCGGTTCGACATCACCGTGTTTTACCACAATCCCAATATCACCGACCCCGCCGAGTATCAAAAGCGCGCCTGTGAGGAACAGCGTCTGATCGCCGAGCTGCCGCACGTCCACCCGGTCCGGTACGTCGAGGGCGCATGGGAGCCGGAGCGCTTTCTCGAAATGTCGAAGGGGCTTGAAACGCTTCCGGAGGGCGGCGCACGCTGCTTTGCCTGCTACCGGCTGCGGCTCGAAGCGACCGCCCGGTACATGGCGGAGCATCCCGGCGAGTACGATTATTTTGCCACGACGCTGACCGTCAGCCCGCACAAGAACGCCGCAAAGCTCAACGAGATCGGCGCTTCTCTGGCGGGAGAGTACGGCGTGCGCTATCTGCCGTCCGATTTCAAGAAGCGGGAAGGGTACAAGCGCTCCATCGAGCTTTCGCGCGAATACGGGCTTTACCGGCAGGATTACTGCGGCTGCGAGTTTTCAAGGCGGCTTAGGGAGAAAGAAATAAATGACACGGAAAAAACCTGACCGGATCGTCTGCGGCGGCAGAGAATGCCGCATCGTCTGGTCGCCGAAAAGGAAGACGCTCTGTCTGCGCATCGGAAAGGACGGCGTGCCGGAATTTCTGCTGCCGGCCGGGCTTCCGGCGGACGAGCTGAACGCCTTCGCCGCGCGGTACGATAACTGGGTGCGGGAAAAGGCCGAGGCGTGGCAGGCAAAGCGGGAAGAATGGGATGACTTTTCCTTCGCCTATGGCGCGAAGGTCGATTTTCTCGGCGGAAAGCGGGAGATCCGCGCATGGGAAGGGAACCGCATCGGCTTTAACGGCGAAGCATTCCTCGTTCCGGCGGGATTGGACGCGGAAGAGCTGCGGGACGCCTGCGAACAGATCTACCGGCTGGCGGCGAAGAATCTCCTGCCGCCGCTGATCGAAAAGCGCGCGCGGGAGATGGGACTTTCCCCGACCGGCTTTAAGGTGAACGGCGCGAAGACGCGCTGGGCGTCCTGCTCGAACCGGAATTCGCTGAACTTTTCGTGGACCACGATGCTCGCGCCGCCCGAAGCGGTCGATTATGTCATCGTACACGAGCTGTGCCATATGTGGGAGTTCAGCCATTCCGAGCGGTTCTGGCGTCTGGTCGGGACGTGGTGCCCGTCCTATGCGGCTCAGCGCGAGACGCTGAAAAAGCTGTCGCGCGGGGTCGTGCCGAAGTATTATCGGTAAAGAAACACAGGCGGTTGTGCGGATCGACGGAAAATCCGCATCGCACCGCCTGTTTTTCTATCAGTTGCGCGGGAAAACTGTTGACTTCGACAAAAAAGGGTGCTATAATGTTAATATCTGTTAGTTTATCGATAAATTATTCCGGAAGACAGAAAGGATTTCATTATGAATGGTATGGGACAGGGACCCGGCGGACGTCCGGGCGACAATGCGAGGATGACCGTTCCGCCGCCGACCGGTTTTAAGGATGTGCCGCGCTATCTGAAGGAGCTGCTCGGCGGCTTTTTTGGACGGCTTTTCTACATATACAGACTGGTATGGGAGACAAGACCGTGGATCCTGTTTCTGATGCTGTTCATGTCGGTGTTCAACGGCGTGATGCCCATTATCAACGCGATCGTTCACCGGGACCTTCTGAACATTCTCGTCGAAGCCGTGAAGGGAACGGTGCAGGAGTTCAGCGAGATCTATCTTCTGCTTGCGGTCCAGTTCGGACTGATGTTCATGCGGCGCATCATCAACAACCTCGACAACATGGCGATGCGCATCGCGGGCGAGCTGGTCTCCAACCACATCAAGCTCAAGATCGTCAACAAGGCGAAGACCATCGACACCGCCAAGTTCGATATGCCGGAGTTCTATCAGAAGCTCGAAAACGCCAACCGCGAGGCGGGGAACCGTCCGATCCAGATCCTCAATTCGACGTTCAGCATCATGAGCACGGCGATCAGCATGGTGAGCTTCATCGTGATCTTAGCCGCCGTCACGCCCGCCGCGCCGCTCGTCATCGTCGCCATGTCGATCCCGTCGGCGATCGTCAACTTCATTTACCGCCGCAAGAACGTGGACTATATGTGGCGCCGCTCGAAGGAACGCCGCAAGATCAACTATTTCACCAACATTCTGACGAGCAAGGACCACGTGAAGGAAGTCCGGATGTTCGGAATGTCCGATATGCTGATCGAAAAGTACAAGGAGGTCTTCGGCACATACTTCGGCGGGCTTAAAAAGCTGATCCTGTCCGAGGGCTTCTGGCACATTGCGCTGGGATGCTTCACGACGGTCGTCAACTGCCTCCTCTATATTTTCATCGCACGCAAGGTCTTTACGGGCGAGCTGCAGGTCGGCGACTATTCGCTCTACACCAACGCGCTCTCGACGATCGCCAACGACGTCGCCACGCTCGTCACGACCACCGCGTCGATCTACGAGGGAACGCTTTTCATCGACAACATGATGTCCTTCATGAAGGAGGAGCAGACCATCATTCCGCGCCTTGACGAGCCGAAGCACGTCGAACACGGCGTGGGACACGTCATCGAATTCGACCACGTTTACTTCCGCTATCCCGGCACCGAGCGCGATGTGATCAGGGACGTCAGCTTCACGCTGAATCCGCATGAGAGCGTCGTGCTGGTCGGTCTGAACGGCGCGGGCAAGACGACGCTTCTCAAGCTGCTGACCCGTCTGTACGACCCTACCGCCGGACGTATCCTGCTCGACGGCGTGGATCTGCGCGACTACGAAGTGGAGGACCTTTACCGCACGTTCGGCATCATCTTCCAGGATTTCGGACGCTACGCCTTCTCGGTGCGCGAGAACATTTCGTTCGGCAACCTGCACCGCGAGATCGACGACGAGCGCGTCGCCGAGGCCGCGGGACAGTCGGGCGCGCGCCGCTTCATCGAGGATATGCCGGACAGCTATCAGACCCCGCTGATGCGTATTTTCGAGGATAACGGTCTGGAGCTTTCGGGCGGTCAGTGGCAGAAGCTGGCGATCGCGCGCGCGTTTTACAGCGATTCGGACATCATGATCCTCGACGAGCCGACCGCTTCGCTCGACGCGATGGCGGAGCAGGAGATCTACAACGAGTTCGACGCGCTGAGCAAGAACAAGACGACCATTTTCGTGTCGCACCGTCTGTCGAGCGCGACGAGGGCGCACAAGATCCTCGTGCTGGAATACGGACAGCTCATCGAGGAAGGCAATCACGAGGAGCTGATGCGGCTGGGCGGCAAATACTGCGAGCTGTTCACGACGCAGGCGAGCCGGTACATTTCCAATCTTGACGTCCCGCCGATTCCCGAAGATGCGCCGTCCAAGGAACGTCCGCGCGGCAGACGCGGCGAAGGAGGTCAGGGCGCGCCGGGTCAGGGCGGATCTCACGGCAGACACGGCGAGGGCGGAACGCTCTGACCGGCGGACGCCGAACCGGAAATTTCATAAAAGAGCGGCGACCTGCCGACCCGGACAGGTCTCCGCTTTTATCGTTGTTCCGGGCGCGGGAAAACGGCGGGGGACGGTCAGCTCGGGCGGCGGGAGAAAATTTCGGCGGAAATATTACAGAAATTCAGAAAAAAGCCTTTATTTGCACACAATTCTGTGATATAATATACTGTGTATCGGTTTTTGTCTCACTTTATGGCTTTCATTGTCTCCCGACAGTGATCCCGTGAGCAGAAAACGTCTCAGAATCCGCGCGGAAACTTCGTTTTCCGCAGATTTCCGAAGGAAGGAAGCTCTCGCACAGCGAAAGCCATGGTCATAAATATGAACCGTCAGCCGTCAGGGCAGAATGGACAGCCCCGACAGAATCCTTATCAGAATCAGCCGCGTCCGAACACCGCGGGCGGCAGGACCGCTCCGCAGGGAACGTCCCGTCCGGGGAACGTTCCCGCCGGTCAGACCCGCCGTCCCGCGCCGGGCGCAGCTCCGGTCCGTACCGGTCAGCCTGCGCAGACCCGCACTGCGCCGAATGCGCAGACTCGCACTGCGCCGAATACGCAGACCCGCGCCGCGCCGAATACGCAGACCCGCGCCGGGACCGCTCCCCGCGCCGAACAGACCGCATCTTCCCGTCAGAATCCGAACGCTTCCCGCGCCGCTCAGGTGAGGCTCACCCCCGAACAGGCGGAGCTTGACCGCCGGAACCGCCAGCGCGAAAAATACCGTCAGCACAAGCGCCGCGTGCAGTTCTGGAAAACGCTCGGCTTCCGCTTCCTGCTGTTCCTCGTCGTGACGGGCGTGATGTTCGGCATCTGCGCCGGACTGTTCCTGTTCAATCTGACGAGAAGATCCTCGTCGGACGACAACAGCTGGAGCTATAAGATCGGGGATAACAGCGTGACCCGTCTGCCGCACGACGACGCGGTGCGCGAGGGACACGTCTACGTCAGCTTCACCGACATCGCCGATATGCTGAACCTCTCCGTCACCGGCTCGCGCGACGACATCAAGTACGTCATCAAGGGCAACGACACCGAGACCATCCGCTTTGTCGCCGGGACCCGCTCGGTGTTCGTCAACACCATCGAGACCCGTCTTTCGTCCGACAGCTACTACCGTGACGGCGGTCTGTACGTGCCGGTCGATTTCGTCAGCGCGTATTTCACCGGACTGGACGTGGAGGTCAACGAACAGAGCCACCGCGTCACGGTTTCGCGCACACTCCTTAACGAACTCGACGAGAAGGGAAAGCTGCCCGCAGGAGAGGAACCCGAATACGCGGTTCTGGGCTTCCTGCTGAAATCGCCCGCGCCGATGACGCCGATCAACGAGGAGGACGTGCTGGAGATCACCGTCATGCCGGAGATGGGCTTCCTGACGAACCTCGCGGCGTATGAGGAGTATATGAATCCCGGCAACACGACCGATTATCTCACGCTGATCAACGTCGATCACAAGCTCGGTTCGGGCTATGTGCCGCAGGACCTTGTGGTCGTCGAAAACACGCGCAAGGACGGACGCGCGCCGCAGCAGATGCGCGAGCAGGCCGCCATGGCGCTCGAAGCTCTCTTCCTCGAAATGAAGGCGGCGGGCTTTGACGACGTGGACGTCACGAGCGCGTACCGGAGCTACGCTTATCAGAATCAGCTCTACGCCGAAAAGGTCAAGGAATACGCTTATCTCGGCGAAAAGGCGGAGGCTCAGGCGGCGACGGTCGTCAACCCGCCCGGCTCGAGCGAGCATCAGTCGGGACTGTGCTGCGATATGCACAACATCGCGACCGGCGCGGACGTTTCGTTCGGTCAGACCGAGGCGTTCAAATGGCTGCGCGACAACAGCTGGAAATTCGGCTTCATTCTGCGCTATCCGGAAAACAAGGTCCCGGTGACGGGCATTTCCTACGAGCCGTGGCATTACCGCTATGTCGGACGCTACCACGCGCAGCAGATGAAGGAGCTGAATATGTGCCTTGAGGAGTACTGGGCGTACCTCGGCAACCGGTAAAGGGAGCCGGCGGTCGAAAAGCCCGATCTTTACTCTGATAAATTGCACACAGACGGCGCGGTGAAAGCTCTTTTCGCTGTCATGTGTCACGAAATTCACGGCGCGGCTTTGTCAGGTATTGACAAAGGCGCGCCGATTTCATATAATAAATATGGGCGGCGTATAAAGACCCGTCCGGACGCCTCACGCGGAACCTGTCCGCAGGCTTCCTTTCCTAAATTCATCACAGAGACAGAGGGCTTTCAAAGTGTTAAAGGTAGTTAAATTCGGCGGCAGCTCGCTTGCCGACGCTTCTCAGTTCAAAAAGGTCGCTTCGATCATCAAGGCCGAGCCGGAACGCCGCTACGTCGTTCCGTCCGCTCCCGGCAAGCGCTCCAAGACCGACACCAAGGTCACGGATATGCTCTACACCTGCTACGATATGGCGGCGCGCGGAGAGGACATCCGGGGCTGCTTCTCCGAGATCGAGGCGCGCTACAACGCGATCATCCGGGAGCTGGGGCTTGATTATTCGCTGGACGACGAATTTGAAAATATCCGCAATGCGTTCATCCACAAGGCGGGACGCGATTTTGCCGCGAGCCGCGGCGAATATCTGAACGGCAAGGTCCTCGCAGAATATCTCGGCTTCGATTTCATCGACGCCGCCGAGGTCATTTTCTTCGACGAGAGCAGCCGCTTCGACGCGGAGCGCACCAACGCGGTGCTGTCCGCAGAGCTGAAAAAGCATGAGTACGCGGTCATTCCGGGCTTCTACGGCTCCATGCCGAACGATACGATCAAGACCTTCTCGCGCGGCGGGTCGGATATCACCGGCTCGATCGTGGCGCGCGCCTGCTGCTGTGACCTTTACGAGAATTTCACCGACGTCAACGGCTTCTTAATGGCAGACCCGCGCGTCGTGGACGACCCGCGCGTCATCAGCGAGATCACCTACAAGGAGCTTCGCGAGCTTTCGTACATGGGCGCGACCGTGCTTCATGAGGAGGCAATTTTCCCCGTGCGGAACGCCGGTATCCCGATCAATATCAAGAACACCAATAACCCCGGTTTCCACGGTACGCTGATCCTTCCGACCTCCGACAAATACGACACCGGAAACGTCATCACGGGCGTCGCGGGCAAGAAGGGCTTCTCGGTCATCACGATCGAAAAGGACATGATGAACGCCGAGGTCGGCTTCGGCCGCCGCGTTCTCGAAGTGCTGGAAAACCACAACATCTGCTTCGAGCATCTGCCGTCCGGCATCGACAACATGAGCGTCATCATCAACACGCACGAGCTTGAGGGACGCCGCGATCAGATCGTCAGCGGCATCACCCGTCAGGTCCATCCCGATACCATCGAGATCGAAGACGGTCTGGCGCTCATTTCGGTCGTCGGACGCGCGATGGTCAAGGCGAAGGGTACCGCGGCGCGCATCTTCAAGGCGATCAGCGGCGCGGGCATCAACATCCGCATGATCGACCAGGGTTCCAGCGAGATCTCCATCATCGTCGGCGTCGAGGAAGCCGATTTCGAGGACGCGATGAAGGCGATCTATCAGGAATTCGTTTACTGATATCACGGATAACGAAAGAACGGGAAACGCGGCGCGCCGCGTTTCCCGTTTGTAAAAGGGCCCTTTGAAAATTCCTGAATGATCGGGATTTCCGAGGCTTCTTCAAAAGAAAGGTCGTTTGGGATCATGTATAAGATCATCGACATTCATACGCATACCTACCCCGAAGCCATCGCGGAAAAGGCGGTGAAGGCGCTCGGCGCGTTCTATGATTTCCGGGTAGACGGGAAGGGGACCTACGCCGATCTGTCCGAACAGGGACGTGCGCTCGGCGTGAACGGTTTCCTGCTGTTTTCGGTCGCCACCAACGCAAGACAGGTCGAAAAGGTCAACGACTCGATCGCGGCGCTGGCGGAAAAGTCGCGCGCGGAGGGCTTTGAGACGGTCGGCTTTGCCGGAATGCATCAGGACTATCCCGACTTCGCCGCAGAGCTTGACCGCTGCGAAAAGCTCGGACTGCGCGGAGTGAAGATCCATCCCGACATTCAGGGCATCGACGTGGATTCGCCGCACCTGTATCCGCTTTACGAGCGGATGGAGGGACGTATGCCGCTCTATCTGCACATGGGAGACAACCGTCCCGAGTACCGTTTTTCCGAGCCCAAAAAGCTCGTGCGGGTGCTGGAACGCTTCCCGAAGCTCGAAGTCGTCGCGGCGCATCTCGGCGGCTACATGGCGTTCGGCGAGGCGGCGGCCGGGCTGGCGGGCAGACCGAACGTCTGGTTCGACACGTCGAGCGCGCTCTGGGCGATCACGCCCGAACACGCCGTTTGTCTGATCCACCGCTACGGCGCGGACCGCGTGATGTTCGGGACCGACTATCCGGTGAAGAATCTCGAAGACGAGCTTTCGCGCTTCATGAAGCTCGACCTGACCGAAAAAGAGCGGGAGGACATCCTCTATTACAACGCAAAGAGGTTCTTAAAGCTGTGAGCGGACGGATCACATCAGTCGACGAGATCGACGTGCGGGAGGATCTGTGGCAGACCCTCGCCGCGTCCGATAAGCCGGTCGTGCTGTACGGCATGGGCAACGGCGCGGACAAAATATTAGACGCTTTCGCCGAGCGCGGCGTCGAATGCGCCGACTTTTTCGCGTCGGATGCGTTCGTGCGCGGGCAGAGCTTTCACGGGAAAACCGTGCTGACTTATGCACAGGTCTGTGAAAAATACGAAGATTTTACGGTCGCCGTGTCGTTCGGCACCCGTCTTCCCGACGTGCTGGCGGCGATCTATTCGCTCGACGAAAAGCGGGAGCTGGTCGTGCCGGACGTGCCGGTCGTACCGGACGCGGACGGGCTTTTTGACCTCGCGTATTTTAACGCGCACCGGGCGGAGCTGTCGCGTGTCTGCGCTCTGCTCGCCGACGAGCGCTCGAAGGAGACCTTCTGCGATATCATTTTATACCGTCTGACCGGGAAGCTCGCGTATCTGTGCCGTCACACTGTCAGACCGGACGAGGTGTATAAAGAGTTACTTCACGCGGAGAAAATCCGTTATGCCGCCGATCTCGGCGCATATACCGGAGACAGCATCCGGGAGCTTGCCGCCTTCGCGCCGGAGCTTTCGTCCGTCACGGCGTTCGAGCCGGACGCGCGGAATTTTAAGAAGCTGACCGAGTTCGCCGGAACGGTCCCGTACCGTATCGACGCCGTGAACGCGGCGGCGTGGGACCGGGCTGAGGAGCTTTCCTTTACGTCGGGCGGGAACCGCAACTCGACCGCGCTCTCTGCCGACGCGCTGAAAGCAGGCGCAAAGGTGAAGACGGTCCGGGCGGCGCGGCTCGACGAGAACCATGAGGGACCGTGCGACTATATCAAATACGACGTGGAGGGCGCGGAGAGGGAAGCGCTCGAAGGCTCGCGCGGTCTGATCGAACGGACTCATCCGAAGCTGCTCGTGTCGCTCTACCACCGCACCGGCGACCTGATAAGGCTGCCGGAGCTTGTGCGTTCGATGGGGTACGGCAGACTTTATATCCGCCGCTTTGAGTACGTTCCGGCATGGGACCTCGATCTGATCGCGGCGGAATGACAAATGACCGGGAAGCCGTGCGGCTCCCCGGTCATTTGTTCAGACGTCCCGTTTATGTCCGCAGAACGGGCATTTCGGATAGTCGATATCGTGCTTTTTGCCGCAGACCGGGCAGACGACCTGTTCGATGACGTCTTCCTCTTCGTCTTCGTCGTCCGGCTTGCCGTCGTGGCGGAACAGCTCGATGTGTCCGCATTGCGGGCAGCAGTACAGGTCGATCAGAAATTCATTGACCGTCCGCTCACGCAGATAGACCGGCGTGAAAAGCGGCTCGTTTTCACGGGTCAGAAGATTCGTCGTGCGAAGGAGCTTTAACGGCGCACGGCAGCGAAGGCAGAGAAACGGATCGTCCATTGCATACTCCCCCTTAATATTTCTTGCTGAGCAGCGCTTTTTCGGTGCTTTCGATCGCTGCGGTCGCCGACTCGCCCTTGCTCAGCACCAGATAGAAATAGAGCGCGTCCACGATGGCAAGCTGTGCGATGCGCGAATTCAGCGCGAGGATCGAATAGCGCGTCTCGTCCGAGACGGTCTGGAGCACGATGTCGCTGACCTTGAGGATCGGCGATTTGCCGTAGTTGGTGAGGCACATCGTCACCGCGCCGCGCTCCCGCGCGATTTTCAGCGCGTCCACGATGTCCTTCGACGAGCCGGAATGCGACACGCCGACCGCCGCGTCGCCTGCCGACAGATGGGACGCCGCGATGACCTGCATATGATTGTCGGTGTAGGCGACCGCGTTCAGTCCGGCGCGCATGAGCTTGTGGCTCATGTCGACCGCGACCGACGCGGAATTGCCGAGTCCCATCGTGATGATGCGGTTCGCCGCCAGCAGCTTTTCCGCCGCCAGCGAGAGGGCGTTCGGGTCAAGCACCTTTTTCGTGCGTTCGAGCGAGCAGTAGATGTCGTTGCAGACCTTCTCGAACACGACGAAGCTCGAATCCTCCGGGGTGATGCTTTCGCTCACGTCGCGCGGGTTTTCCTCGCGGGCCAGCGAAATTTTCAGCGCCTGATAGCCCTCGAAGCCGAGGCGCTTGGCGAAGCGGACGATGGTCGCTTCGCTGCACTGACAGTGGTCGGCAAGCTCGCTGATCGACAGCGGGATCAGCTCGCCGGGATTGGCAAGGATCCAGTCGGCGATCTTGCGCTCGGCGCGTCCCATTTCCTCGTACTGGACCTTGATCTGCAGGGATGTTCTTTCCATAATCTATTCACATTCCCCGCAGAGCGGGGACTCCTTCTGCACTCTGATGGACCGCTCCGTGCCGGAACGGCAGTTTCCCCAAAACAGGGGGAAAATGAAAATAATTTTCACGTTTCCGAACCTTCCGGAGGGGAACATCCGGACACTCTACATAATATTATAAAGGATAAATCCCTGTCTGTCAAGTATTCCGCCCTTCTTTTATGGGACTGACCCCGAAATTTCCATAAATTCATATATAATATCCCTATAAGCTGATGATAATATTGTGCAAACGGACGAATATTCTGCCGCAGACAAGTTTTTTTGCAAAAGCTCTTGAAAATTATTTTACGAATGACTATAATATTGGTATAGGCATATTTCAAAAAAGAAATTATGTTTCAAATTTCACAAACAGCCTGAAAGGATGAAACCATGCTGAACTACAAACTCAAAATCGGTCTGATCCCCGAACGCAGATGGCTCGCAGATGCGGCTACCAGAAAGGGCATTTTCGCTCCGAAGTACGCCAAGGCCAATAAGGATCACGTCGTCTCCTACATCAAAGAACATTTCACCGATGAAAACACCACCTTCACCGATCTCGAATGGCTCAATGAGGAAGGTCTTCTTCACGAGAACAACGACGTTGCGAAGGTCAGAGATTATCTGAGAGAGCAGAAGGTCGACGCGATCTTCATCATCAACTGCAACTTCGGCAACGAGGAAGCCGCAGGTCAGATCGCCCGCGCCATGCAGCTGCCTACCCTTCTCTGGGGTCCGCAGGATATGGATTTTGAAGAGAACGGCACGAGACATACCGACTGCCAGTGCGGTCTGTTCGCCATCAGCAAGCAGCTCCAGCGTCTGAAGGTCCCGTTCAGCTACATCAACAACTGCCCGGTCGAGGACCCGGTCTTCGCAGAGGGTCTGCGCCGCTTCTTCTCGGTCGCAACGATGGTCAAGAATTTCAGAAGCCTGCGCGTCTGCATGGTCGGCACCCGTCTGAATCCCTTCAAGAGCGTCATGTCCAACGAGCTTGAGCTGACCGAAAAGTTCGGCATCAACCTCCAGAACGTCAACATGGCGACCGTCATCGACAAGTTCCCGAAGGTTCTGGCCGCTCACAAGGACGAGATCGAAGCCCTCAAGGCTGACATCAAGACCAAGTATACCTTTGATCCCGAGCTGGACGACGACGCCTACACGCGCCTGATCGGTCTCGTTTACCTCTATCTTGAAATTTTCAACGACACCGGCGCGGACGTGCTCGCTTCCGAATGCTGGACGGCAATGCCGCTCGGTCTCGGCACGAACGCCTGCCTTGCCATGAGCATCCTTTACGACATGGGCTACATCGTCGCGTGCGAATCCGATATCCACGGCGCGATCTCCCAGGCTCTGCTGATGTGCGCGGCACGCGGCGCGAAGGCTCCGCTGTTCGGCGAATTCACCTGCCGCAACCCGCAGGACAGGAACTCCGAGCTGCTGTGGCACTGCGGTCCGTTCCCGTATTCGATGAAGAAGGACGGCGAGCAGGCTGAGCTGATCAACACCAAGCCGAGCTTCCGCATCAAGGACGGCGACTACACCATCACCCGTTTCCAGGGCGGCGACGGCGAATACCGTCTGCTGGGCGGTCACTTCTTCACGACCGAAGGTCCGAAGACGATCGGTACTTATATGTGGGCAAGCTTCGACAACCTCGCAAGGATCGAGCGCAAGCTCATCAACGGTCCGTACATCCACCACATGAGCGAGATCGCCGGCGATTACACCGCAGAGCTGGAAGACTTCTGCAAGTACGTTCCGGGTCTGACCTTTGACGATATCAACGACTGAACCGATTCAATTCACCGATACAGAAAGGTAATCACACCATGATTTACAGCGATTTCACACAGACCATGATCCTCGCCGAGCTTGAGGACGCGGTCGGACGCGAGAACTGCTCCGAAAAGCCGGTCGACAAGATCACGCACAGCGTCGACTATTTCTGGCTCCCCAGAATGTGGGCAGACCGCGGCTATAATATGCCTCAGGCAGACGTCATCGTCTCCCCGAAGAACGCCAAGGAGGTTTCCAAGGTCCTCCAGATCGCCAACTACTACAAGCTGCCCGTCACCACGTGGGGCGGCGGCGGCGGAACGCAGGGCGGCGCTCTGCCGGTCTGCGGCGGCATCCTTCTCGACACCAAGCGCATGAACGAGATCGGCGACTTCAACGAGAAGGGTATGTACATCGAGTGCGGCACCGGCGCGATCTACAAGCACATCGAATGGGCTGCCAACGAGCGCGGCTACGCAACGATGCATTATCCGTCCTCGCTGACCTGCTCCACCGTCGGCGGCTTCCTCGCTCACCGCGGCATCGGCGTCGTCTCCACCAAGTACGGCAAGATCGACGACATGGTACTCAAAATGGAAGTCGTTCTCCCGAACGGTCAGATCATCGAGACCTCTCCCGCGCCCAAGCACGCGGCAGGTCCCGACCTCAACCAGATCTTCATCGGCTCCGAGGGCACGCTCGGCGTCATCACGAAGGCTCAGATGCGCATCTTCGATCAGCCCGAGGAAAGACGCTTCCGCGGCTTCCTGTTCCACAACATGACCGACGCCTTCAACGCCGGACGCGAGATCCTCCAGAAGTTCAAGCCGTCCGTCATGCGTCTGTATGACGAAGCCGAGACTTCTTCGCTCATCAAGAAGATCGTCGGCGTCTCCAAGCCCGGCGCATTCATGAACGTCGCCATCGAGGGCGTTTCCGAGATCGTCGCGGTCGAGGAAAAGATCCTTCTCGAAACCTTCGCACGCTACGGTGCCGAGGACCTCGGCAGCGAGTACGGCGAGAAGTGGTGGAAGGAAAAGATCACGTTCTTCTATCCGGGTCATATGATGGACCTGCCCCAGATGTTCGGTACGATGGACTCCATCGCTCCTTACGACAAGATCGAAAAGATCTACTGGGCTATGAAGGAAGCCATCGAGACCAACTTCCCGATGGCGCGCTTCATCGCGCATTTCTCGCACTGGTACGAGTGGGGCGCCATGATCTACGACCGCTTCATCGTGGACGACGTTCCGCAGGATCCGCACGAAGCGCTCAGACTGCACAACGCCATCTGGAACTGCGGCGTGCGTACCGCGATCGCCAACGGCGGCGTAGTCAACGACCATCACGGCGTCGGCATGAAGCTCGGCCGTCTCATGAAGGAACAGTACGGTCCGGCCATGCAGGTATTTGAAGGCATCAAGAAGTCCCTCGACCCGAACGGCATCATGAATCCGTTCAAGCTCGGTCTGTAATCAAGCGGAGGAAGGATAATCATGTTAATTTCTGAAAAAAGCAAACAAACCATCGACGCCTGCCGCTTCTGCTGGATGTGCCGTCACCTCTGCCCGATCGGCAACGCGACCGGTCAGGAGAGAAATACCGCCCGCGCACGTGCGCTGACTCTTTCGCTCGTTGAGAGAAACGCGGCGGAGCTTTCCGACGTTATCGACAACGTTTACGAGTGCGCGCTCTGCGGCGGCTGCACCAACAACTGCATGACCGGCTGGGACCCCACGAAGTTCACGAAGGAAGTCCGTCTGGAAGCCATCCAGAACGGCGTCGCTCCCGCTTACATCACGAAGCTGCTCGACAACATCGAAGCATCCGGCAACGTTTACGGCATCACCGAAACGCCCGCCGAGATCGCCGAGCTGGCAGCCTCCCTTCCCACCGTGTCCGATACGCTTCTGTACATCGGCGCCGACGTGAAGTACAAGGCGCCCGCTTACGCCGTTGACGCGGCGGCCGTCTTGAAGAAGGCTGGCGTTGACTTCACCGTCCTGAAGGACGAACCCGACAGCGGCGCCGCTCTCGATTTCCTCGCAGGCGAAGCCGAAGAGACCCGCGAACAGGGCAAGACCTGCGCGGCCGCGCTCGCAAAGTTCAAGAAGGTCATCGTTCTCGATCCCGCCGACGCGAAGATCATGAAGCACGAATATAAGGAATGGGACATCGCGCCCGCCTGCGAGATCGTCACCTTCGTGAAGTTCGTCTCCGAGCTTGTCGCGGACGGTAAGCTGGTCGTCAAGAAGCTGCCTGTTCCGGCGGCTTATCAGGACGCTTTCGCCATGGCGCGCGACCTCGACGAGTGCGAGGAGCCCCGCGTCATCATGAACGCCTGCACGGATCTCACCGAAATGCTGCTCAACCGCAAGGAGCTTCTCTGGGGCGGCAACACGCTGATGGCTGAGTATATGCCTGACGTTATCGGTCTCGTGGCGAAGAACCGCTGGGCAAACGCCGCGCACGTCGGCGCAAAGCTGCTCGTCGTCGCAAGCCCGTCCGAATATGCCGCGCTTGCAGCCGTCAAGCCGGACGACATGGAGATCATGACCGTTCCGGAGCTGATCCTCGCAAGCCTTTGAACCGATCATTCAGAGCCGGACAGTGTCCTGACCGCCGCACAGCCGGCCGTCGGGACCGTCCGGCTCGCACGGAATCCGAACCATTTCATAATTAGGCAATTGCAAAATGTCTTAGGATGACGAACATTATAATAAAATCCGTTTTTATGTCGGCTTTGCCGACATAAAAACTCCTCTAAGGCGAGCCAGGGCGAGCCCTCGCGCCGAGGGGAGCCGACAAAACTTTGTTTTGTCGGCGGCGATAAGCGCGAGTAACGATTGTAAAACGCAGTTATACAAT
>JAZRXB010000253.1:0-4978 GCA_045600005.1 Eubacteriales bacterium
TCGCGCTCGGCGCGCAGCCGGTCATCGCCAACGCCTGCATGAGCCGTGAGCATCTGCTCAAATGCAGCGGCGTGGTGTTCGGGCTGGACGAGATCACGGGCGAATGTCTGCGCCTGTTCGCGTCCGACGGACGGAAGCACCCGGTTTTCGTCGGCGCGAATCCGCATTCGGTCTCCGACCGCATCAAATGCGAAGCCTTCGGCGGCGCGGGGAAGATATACTTCGCCGAAAACCGGATCGAGGACTGCGTGAACGCCTTCGCGGACGCCTTCGACCCGGACGAGACCGACGCGGTGCTGTGCGCCAACGACACCGCCGCCGTCCTGCTGATGCGCCGCCTTGCGCAGCTCGTGCCGGAAAAAGCCGCCGTGATCGGCTTCGGGAACACCTATCTCGGCGCGCATCTGCCGGTCCCGCTGACGAGCGTGGACTTCGACTACCGGGCGATGGGCGAGGAAGCGCTGCGGCTCTGTATGAACCGGCGCGGTTCCCCTCTCGCGTGCCGGATGACCGTTTCCCTGCCCTGCCGGCTGATCGTCCGCGAAAGCGCGCGTCCCGGCGAGACGCCCTCCCCCATCGAATCCCCGCGTCCCGCCGACGCGGAGAGATCCTACTTTTCGGGCGGCGAAGCGAAGCGCATCATCGACATGGAAGCGCTTCTCCAATCCTGCGGCGAGACCGACCGCGAGCTTCTTTTCGCGCTCGCGTCGGGCGACACCTGCACTGCGGCTGCCGAAAAGCTCTATTTCACGCCGCGCGCGGTCCGCTACCGGCTGGCGAAGCTGGCGCGTCAGAGCGGTTTTCCGAACGGCCGGGCGCTGATCGACTCCCTTGCCGAACTTACAAAGAACGATCTTTCAACAGAAAGGAACTCTCATGATTAAAATCGAACCCTATCCCATTCCCGCCGCCGATCTCGGCGAGCTGAACCCGCTGCCGGACATCAAAAACGTCTCGTACATCCACGCGGGCTACGAGTACACAAAAAAGCTGACGAAGGACGAGCTGACCTACATCGGCAAGGGCATGATCCCGACGCTTCTGCCCTACAAGATCCAGGACGGCTACGACCGCGAGCTGAAAGAGCGCGTTTTCCGCGCCGCGGTTCTGGAAAACGAAAAGCTGCGGGCGGTCTTTCTGCCGGAGCTGGGCGGCAGACTGTGGAGCCTGTACGACAAAACGCTCGGTCGGGAATTACTGTACAAAAACACGGTTTTCCGCCCGGCGAACCTCGGACTGCGCAACGCATGGTTCAGCGGCGGCGTGGAGTTCAACGTCGGCATCAAGGGACACAATCCGCTGACCTGCTCGCCGTTATTCTGCGAGATCTGCAAAACGCCGCGCGGGCAGGTGCTGAATCTGTACGAATTCGAGCGCATCCGGGGCGTGGTCTACACGGTAAGCGCATGGCTGCCGGAGGATTCGGACGTTCTCTATCTGCGTAACCGCATCGAGAACGCAGAAGGGTGCGAAAAGCATATGTACTGGTGGTCGAACATCGCGGTGCCGGAGACGAAGAAGACGCGCGTGATCGTTCCGGCGGACGATTCGTTCCTGTGCTACTACGAAGCGGACCACTACAAGCTGGACAAAACGGCGATCCCGAACTCGCTCGGCACGGACGTGAGCTATCCGTCGAATCTGTCCGCGTCGCACGATTTCTTCTACAAGATCCCGGAAAACGAGCGCAAATGGATCGCTTCCGCGGACGAGGACGGGCACGGGCTGCTGCAATGCTCGACGGGACGTCTGCTCGGGCGCAAGCTGTTCATCTGGGGACAGGGCGCGGGCGGACGGCACTGGAACGAGTGGCTGTCGGAGCCGGGGCAGGCGTACATCGAGATCCAGGCAGGGCTTGCGCACACACAGCTCGAGCACATTCCGATGCCGGGAAAGACGACGTGGGAGTGGGTGGAAGCGTACACGGCACTGGACGGCGACGCGGCGAAGCTGCACGGCGATTATGCCGGTGCGGTAAATGAGGTAAAGCGTCTGCTGGCGGCGAAGGTGGGCGACCCGGAAGCGCTCGATTTCCCGTCGGACGGCGAGATCACGGCTCGAAAGCCGGTCTCGCAGGCGAGCGGCTGGGGCGCTTTGGAGGAAGCGGTCCGCGGCGAGCGGCTGAGCGCAAACGTTATGTTCCCTGTATCGGACGACGAGGAAACGCATCCGTGGCGTGTCCTTCTCGAAACGGGACATCTGCCGGAAACGGACGTTTCGGACGAGCCGGTTTCGTATGCGGTCGGAGATTTCTGGCTGTCGAAGCTGACCGAAGCGGCAGCAGACAACGGCAGCTGGCTCGAATGGAATCAGCTGGGCGTGGTCCGCTATGCGGCGGGCGACGTGAAGGGTGCGCGCGAAGCGTTCGAGCGTTCGATCTCGGTGAAGGAATCGGGCTGGGCGCGCCGGAATCTCGCAATGATCCTGAAAAACGAAGAAAACGACGAGGCAGGTGCGAAGCCGGAGCTGATCCGTGCGCTGGAGCTTTTGCCGGACTGTCGTGCGCTTGCGGTCGAAGTCGGCACGCTTCTGACCTCTCTCGGCGACGACGAGGAATGGTTATCCCTCTCGGCGAAGTTAGCCGCCGGTTTACGTTCCCACGGTCGGATCCGTATGCTCGACGCGATCGCGTACATTCATCTTGACCGGACGACGGAAGCGGTCTCGATCCTGAATCCGTCGTTTGAGATGAGCGATCTCAAGGAAGGCGAGCTTTCGGCGAGCCGTCTCTGGTTCACGCTCTACCGCCGGGTCTACGAAAAAGAGACCGGCTCACGCGACGATGCCGCCGCCGATCTGAAATATCCTCTGCCCTTCTCTCTCGATTTCAGAATGCATTCTTGATTTCACCGCTTTACGCGGTGAAATCAAGGTTTCGAGTTTGCGTCTTCGTCGGCTCCGCCTCCGATTTGGCTTCGCCAAACCGACGCAAACTCGCGCCCGCCGGACGCTTTTTCACCGATGCTCGGTGAAAATGCTGGTCTGACTGATGGCTCTCGCCATTTTGTTTTCGGTTTTCGTCACTTTACGCATTTTGCATTTCACCGCTCCACGCGGTGTAATGCAAGTTTCAAGTTTGACCCTTCGGCGGCAACGCCGCCGATTTCGGCTGCGCCGAAACCGGGTCAAACTTGCGCCCGCCGGACGCTTTTTCACCGCTCCACGCGGTGAAAAGGCTGTCCTGCCGGAGAGTGTATCTCTCAAAGTATCATAGTACCAACCATCCGAAAGGAGATCTATCATGAACATTCCTTCCCCGTTTCTTCCTGTCAAATGCGAAACGAACGGTCTTTCCCACACGGTGTCGGTCGTCGGACGGACGATGACCTTTGGGGCGGACTCCTTCTTAACGTCCTGCACGGCGCTCGGCAAGGAGCTTCTCTCCGCGCCGATGCGTCTGGTCGGTTCGGAGGACGGTCAGCCGATCGTCTGGGATGAAAACTATCCCGACAACGAGAGCGAATCCTTCATCATGAACCGTTCCGACGACGCGGTGACGATCTGCGGCGCGAAGATGAGCGAGCGCTTCATCGCGGACACGGCTCTGACGGTCAGCTGCGACGGCTGTGTGACGGTCGATCTGAAGCTGATGACGCGCGGTCACACGGTCGCGGAGGTCTTCGGTCTTTCGGCGAAGAAGCAGCGCGAATACAAACTCGACTATCTCTGGCTCGAGATCCCGCTGAAAGCCGAATCGGCGAAGCTCTACGACATCTTCCCGAACAGCGCCGTGACCTGCGGCGACGGGACGGTGCTTCCGAATTCCGCGACCAGTCACGGCGGCGTCGTGCCGGAATCGGGCATGGCGATGCCGTTCAAGAGCCTCCTCTGGCTGGGCGACGACGAAAAGGGCTTCGGTTTCTTTGCGGAAAACGAGAAAAACTGGCAGATCGCGGACGGGACGCGCGCCATCGAGGTCGTCCGCGACGGCGACGCGGTCATTCTGCGCGTCCATCTGCTCGACTCCCACCCAGCCGCATGGACAGGCGACCCGGCGGCAGGTCACTCGACGTTTTACCCGATCCCGTTCCGGTTCGGTTTCCAGCCGACGCCGGTGAAGCCCTTCCCGTCAGACCCCTATCTGCACAATGCGTTCCATCTCGACTGTTTCATTAAGATCAAGGGCAACTACGTCGACTTTTTCCGCAAAGAGAACCGCTACGACCGTCTGGTCGAAAAGGGCGTGACGACGCTTGTCCTGCACGAAAAATGGAACAAATGTCAGAACACGTTCGAGCTGTCCGAGTTCACGGCGGCGCAGATCACCGAGATCGTGACCGAATGCCACAGGCGCGGCATCAAGGTGCTGACCTATTTCGGCTACGAAATTTCGTCGCTGAACCCGCTGTGGAACGACTTTGCCGATAAAGTGACCTGCAACGGTTCGACCGCCAAGCCGCAGGGCGGCTGGTACCGCGTCCCCTATCAGCGCGACTACCGCGTCTGCTACAACGACGAATGGGCGGACCGTTTCGTGAACGGCATCGTCTCGATCATGGACACCTATCACACCGACGGCGTTTACCTCGACGGTTCCGCCTACCCGCAGTACTGCACGAACACGGAGCACGGCTGCGGCTGGTACGACGCTTCGGGAAAGCTGCGCGGAAGCTATCCGGTCTTAGCGGTGCGCGAGATGATGAAGAAGCTCTACACGGCGGTCGAAGCGCGCGGCGGCATGGTGAACGTTCACTCCTACGGCTGTCTGAATTTCACGGCGCTGTCGTTCATCCATCAGTCGTGGTACGGCGAGGATTTACAGTTCGGCTTTGCACATGGCGTGCTGGACGATTTCCCGCTCGATCACTTCCGCGCGGCGTACACGGGACGTCCGATCGGCGTGCCGGTCGAGCTGATCGCCTATGAAAACCGTCCGATCTGGACGTTTGAGCAGGCGCTTTCGATGGCGTGCATCCACGGCATTCTGCCGAGACCGAACGACATCGAGTACCCGCTCGATCTGATGAGCGGCGTATGG